>JACUTX010000121.1 GCA_014859615.1 Desulfuromonadales bacterium
AGACAAAGATTCAATCGGCAGGTCTGCTGCCTGATGCAGAGATCACCAGGGCATGGACAGTTCTGGCCAAAAGTGGTGTTGCGCAATCCTATCTCGGCTGCAGCAGCGATGGCTTTCATGAGATCGCTTTGTGCAATCCAGGGAGTCGATTGCCGTTGGTGATCGGTCGGGGAGTGTCGGTCGAACAGGCGATTTTTGCAGGCATTCATGAAATTGAAAAACAAAGGGAGCAACCGTAACGGCTCTCCCTTTGTTTTCGTGCTATTTTGAGTTTTTGCTCAGGGTGTCCAGATCCTGAGTAATGCCGCGGCAATATCGGCCGGGCTTTCGGCGACACTGACGCCGCAGGCGCTCAGAAACGCTTTTTTGCTCGCGGCATCCCCTTTGCCGCCGGAGATGATCGCCCCGGCGTGTCCCATCCGCTTGCCGGACGGGGCGGTGGCGCCGGCAATAAAGGCGGCGACCGGTTTGGTCATCTGCTCTTTGACATACTCGGCCGCCAGCTCTTCGGCATCGCCGCCGATTTCGCCGATCATGATCACTGCTTTTGTTTCCGGATCGGCCTCAAACAGTTTCAGGCAGTCGACGAAATCGGTGCCGTTGACCGGATCTCCGCCGATGCCGACGCAGGTCGTCTGGCCGATATCGCGACAGCTCAATTGCCAGACCGCTTCGTAGGTGAGTGTGCCGGAGCGGGAGACAACCCCGACCGGGCCAGGCTTATGAATATAGCCGGGCATGATGCCGATCTTGCATGCGCCGGGGGTGATGACGCCGGGGCAGTTGGGGCCGATCAGTCTTGCCTCTCTGCACTGCATGTACTGCTTGACCTTGACCATGTCGAGAACCGGCACCCCTTCGGTGATGCAGATCACCAGTTCAATACCGGCGTCGACCGCTTCCAGCATTGCATCGGCAGCGCCGATCGGCGGGACATAGATGACCGAGGCGGTGGCACCGGTCGCCTTGACCGCATCTTCAACCGTATCAAAGACCGGAAATCCATCGATCTGTGTTCCACCCTTGCCGGGGGTTACGCCGCCGACCATCTGGGTGCCGTAGTCGCGCGCCCCTTGGGCGTGAAAAAGACCGGTCGCACCGGTGATCCCCTGGGTGATAACTCTGGTATTTTTGTCGATGAGAATACTCATGATACCCTCCCGGCGTCGCTGACTGCGGCGACGATTTTTTCTGCCGCATCTGCCATTCCGTCGGCGGCGATGATATTCAGCCCTGATTCAGCCAACATCTTCTTCCCTTTTTCGACGTTGGTCCCTTCCAGACGGACAACCAGCGGGACGGTGACGCCGATCTGCTTGGCCGCTTCGATGATGCCGGTTGCGATGACGTCGCATTTCATGATGCCGCCGAAGATATTGACCAGGATCCCTTTGACCTTATGGTCAGAGAGGATGATCTTGAACGCCTCGGTGACCCGTTCGATGGTGGCCCCCCCCCCGACATCGAGGAAGTTGGCCGGTTCGCCACCGGAATGTTTAATGATATCCATGGTTGCCATCGCCAGGCCGGCGCCGTTGACCAGGCAACCGATATTGCCGTCGAGGGCGATGTACGAGAGATCATATTGCGAGGCTTCGATCTCGTGCGCATCTTCTTCATCATAATCACGCAGATCACGGATACGCAGGTGGCGAAACAGGGCGTTGTCGTCGATATTGAGTTTGGCGTCGAGGCAGAGGAGTTGTCCTTCGGCGGTCAAAACCAGCGGATTGATCTCAAGCAGCGAACAATCGGTCTCGATAAAGGATCGATACAGGTTGATGAACAACGGTACGGCCTGCTTGACCTGGGCAATTTTGAAGCCGAGTTTAAAGGCGACCTTGCGCGCTTTAAAAGCGGTCATGCCAATGGTCGGATCGATCACTTCAAAGAAGATTTTTTCCGGCGTGTTGGCGGCGACCTCCTCGATATCCATCCCCCCTTCGGCCGAAGCCATCAGGGTCACTTTGTTGGTGCTCCGGTCAACCAGAAACGAGAGGTAGAATTCGTCGGCGATATTGCACCCTTTTTCAACCAGAACGCGTTTGACGATTTTCCCTTCCGGTCCGGTCTGATGGGTGACAAGTGTCATCCCGATCATGTTGCGGGCAAACTGTTTGACTTCATCGGCGGTTTTTGCGATCTTGACGCCCCCGCCCTTGCCGCGACCACCGGCATGTATCTGGGCTTTGACCGCCCAGGGCCCCTCGCCGAGGCGCTTGGCCCAGTCACGGGCTGAGTTGCTGTTGTAGATTACATGCCCTTCGGGAACCGGAACACCAAAGTTCTTCAGAATAGCTTTGGCCTGATACTCGTGGATATTCATCGACTTCCTCCTGTTCAGGATTTATGACAACTCTTTTCCTTAAGCAAACGCAGTGCCAAGCGGGTTTGCGCTCAATCTCCCTTTTTTACTGCCGCAGGGTGAAAACAGACACCTCTATTTTCGATCGACACCTTTTTATTCGCCATTAACTGGCGGGAATTGACCTTTTGTCCGATTGCAACAGAACCCTCTTTTGAACCGTTATCATCCTCTCTGTAAGTATATTGTCAATAAAATTTTTTATTTATAATAAAATACTTTTACGGCTCAGCAGCGCTGTAGATAAAAAAGCCTGCCAGACGCCTCAGCTCCCTGGTGAGGGTGCAGAAGGAGTTCGGCAGGCGAGTTTAGATGTCGACAATGAAAAGCATCCGCTTTGAGTCGCTGGAAAAACGGTGACGCGGGCACTTCTCTCATGTGTTGGCTTTGTCCCAGTCGGCCAGAAATTTTTCAATGCCGATGTCGGTTAAGGGGTGTTTGGCCAGCTGCAACATGACCGAGTAGGGGATGGTGCAGATATCGGCGCCGATCAGGCCGGCATTTAAAACATGCATCGGGCTGCGAACCGAGGCGACGATGATTTCGGTGGTGTAACCGTAATTGTCGAAAATGGTCCGGATCTGTTCTACGCCTTCCATCCCCTCGTGGCCGATGTCGTCAAGACGACCGACAAATGGTGAGACATAGGTTGCCCCGGCCTTGGCGGCGAGTAGCGCCTGCACGGCCGAGAAGATCAGGGTGACGTTGGTGCGCACCCCCTCATCGGCAAGAATGCGGGTTGCTTTGAGCCCCTCACTGGTCATCGGCAGCTTGATGACGATCCGCTCCGGGTGAATCTTTACCAGTTCACGTGCTTCTTTAAGCATCCCCGGGGCATCGAGGGAGATCACTTCAGCAGAGATCGGGCCGTCGACCAGTGCGGCGATCTCGGTGATCACTTCACGAAAGTCGCGGCCGCTTTTGGCAATCAGCGAAGGGTTGGTGGTGACGCCATCAACCAGACCGAGTTCGCTGGCAGCGCGGATTTCTGAAACTTCTGCGGTATCGATAAAAAACTTCATCTCTTGCGTTCCTTCCGTTATGAAAAAGGGGGGGTGACTCTCTCTATTTTTTGGGCGAATAGCTGTCGCGGCATTTGTCGGAGCAGAAATAGTAGGTTGTCCCCTTGATATTTTTACTGATGGCGTCGCGGCGTGGCAGATAGGTGCCACAGTTCGGGTCACGTTCCATCGTTTCACCTGTGCTTCCCTTTTCTGGCGATCTCTGCTGGTGCGGTGCCGACAGGGAGCGTTTGAAAGCGGTAAAGAGAGTGTAGGCGATATAAAAAAGGAGGGCATATATAAGAAGTTTCATCAGCAGACCTGTTTTGGTTGAATAAAAGAATATTGTTCTTTGCAAGCTCGTAACCGAACCATGATCCTACCATACTTCCTGTAGACGAAGAACCCCCTGCAGTGGAGAAATCTGCTCAAGGAGGACAGCGTAAGGGGTCTGCAGCACAGGATGCAGATGATCCGCCGCCAGGTCGCAGAGCGGTTGCAGGACAAAACCCCGCTCAGAGATTCTCGGATGCGGGAGTTGCAATTCAATCGTGTCGATTACCTGGTCGGCATAAAGGAGCAGGTCGATATCGAGAGTCCGGGCCTCCCAGCGGATCGCCCGTTTGCGGCCGAATCGTTCTTCGAGTTGCTGGCAGCAGTGCAGCAGTGGCAGCGGTTCGAGGGTGGTGCCGATTGCTATCACTCCGTTCAGGTAGTTTGGCTGATCGAGCGGACCGCCGACCGGTGTTGTATGGTAGAGCGCCGATACGGCTATTACGCGGATGCCGGGGGTTGCATGCAGGAGCTGCCGCGCCTCCCGCAGCGTCGACAGGCAGTCGCCAAGATTACTCCCGAATCCAAGGTAGGCGCTCTGCTCGTTCATCTCTCTCCCGTTGCTGTGTGCCGGTGTATTAAAACACAGTTGCCGACTCTGAAGCAACGTCGGAAGCGGCCTTAATCGGCGTTGATATAGTTTCTATCCGCCAAACGCGTGGTATAGTTGGACTTCATATATTTTTTGAGGCCTCTTCAGGAGATTGTTATGAACGATGCAACGAGTCCTGAGTTGAGTCAGGATGATTTAGAGCAGCTCCCCTGGCACAGTTTCGATTCGTCTACTGCGTTTCAACAGTTGAAAAGCTCTCCGACCGGGCTTGAAACCGCTGAGGTTGAAAGCCGGCGATTGCAGTATGGTGAAAATCGTCTCCCGGTCAAACCACCGCCCGGTATTCTACAGATTTTTGTGCGTCAGTTCTTGAGCCCCCTGATCTACATTTTACTGGCGGCGGCACTGATTTCGATTCTGCTTGCCGAATTCTCTGATGCCGGGTTTATTGCTGCGGTGGTTCTTCTGAATGCGGTTCTCGGTACGTATCAGGAGTGGCGTGCTGAACAGAGCGCTGCGGCGCTGCAAGGTCTGATGCAGTCGATGGCGCGCGTCCGCAGAAATGGGCATGAGCTCGAACTGTCGGCGTCTGAGTTGGTCCCCGGCGATCTGGTCAGAATAATTTCCGGTGATCGAATGCCAGCTGATCTGCGGCTGATAGAGGCGCGCAATCTGAGTGTTGATGAGTCGCTGTTGACCGGCGAGTCGCAAGCGGCGCAGAAGAAAACAGAGCCGCTTTCCGAAGCGGCCTCTCTGGGAGAACGGTTCAATATGGGGTATGCCGGAACGACGGTCATCGCCGGCCGCGCTCTCGGCCTGGTGATTGCGACCGGTCTGCAGACCGAGGTCGGTAAAATTGCCGAAGCGGTGACGGAATCGAAGATGACCAAGCCACCGCTGGTGATCCGTATGGAACGTTTTGCCCGGCAGATCAGCTACGGAGTTCTCGGGATGATTCTGCTGCTGGCGCTGATTGCCGTGGCCGAGGGGACACCGCTGGTCGAGGTTTTTTTCATCAGTGTCGCGCTGGCGGTTTCGGCTATACCGGAGGGGCTGCCGGTGGCGATGACCGTTGCTCTGGCGATTGCGACATCGCGGATGGCGAAGCGAAATGTAATCGTGCGTCGATTGACCGCAGTTGAGGGACTCGGGAGTTGCAGTTGTATCGCCAGCGACAAGACCGGAACACTGACGATTAATCGCCAGACAGCTCGGGTGATCTGGTTATCGACCGGCGAAGAATTTTCGGTCAGCGGTGAAGGGCATGATGGCGAAGGAGAGGTTCAGTCCGGAGCAGGTCAGCGCGTCGGTCATGTCGATTCAGATGGTCTGCAACGTCTGGCTAGGGCGGCTGTGATCTGCAATGAGGCGGAGCTCGGTCGCGGCGAGACGGGTTGGGAACACGCCGGGGATGCCATCGATGTGGCGTTACTCGCTTATGCCTGGAAGTTGGGACTTGATCCCTACGCTGTGCGAAGTTCTGTAGAGGTGACCGATGAGATCCCTTACGAATCTGCCGCGCAGTTTGCTGCCGTCTTCTACGTGGAAAAGGGGGATTACAAGGTGGCGGTCAAGGGGGCGGCTGAACAGCTGCTGCCGCGATGCAGATCGATGTTGACGACGGCGGGTCTGGTTGATATTGACCGCGTGCAGACCGTTGCGCAGGTCGAGCGGCTGGCTGGCCTCGGCTATCGGATCCTGGCGGTCGCTGATGCAAACCTCGGCAGAGAACCTGATCTCGAAAATCATGCCGGGATAGAGACGCTGCCACCGCTGGTTCTGCTCGGTCTGGTCGGGTTTATCGATCCGTTGCGTCCGGAGGCAAAGGGGGCGGTGCAGACCTGTCGACGGGCCGGGGTGCGGGTGGTGATGGTCACAGGTGACCACCCGGCGACAGCGCTCTCTCTGGCGCGGGAGCTTGGCTTGGCGACGGGACCGGAGCAGATGTTGACCGGCGCTCAGATGGAGCGACTGGAGCCGTATGAGTGGATGAAACAGGTCAAAAAGGTGCGGGTCTACGCCAGGGTGTCGCCGCTGCAAAAGGTCCGGATTGTTGAAACTCTGGGTGCGTTGGGGCATTTTGTCGCTGTTACCGGCGACGGTGTTAATGATGCCCCGGCGCTGCGTAAGGCTCACATCGGTGTTGCGATGGGGTCCGGCAGCGATGTTGCCAGAGATACGGCATCGATTATCGTCACGGACGATAATATCGCTTCGATTGTCGCTGGCATTGAAGAGGGGCGGTTTGCTTACGGCAACATCCGCAAGGTGATCTATCTTTTAATCTCGACCGGCGGGGCGGAGCTGGTCATGTTTACTCTGGCGTTGTTGGCCGGTCTGCCGTTGCCGCTGCTCGCTGTGCAGATCCTCTGGCTGAATCTGGTGACCAACGGTATTCAGGATGTGGCGCTCGCTTGCGAGGCCGGGGAGCCGGGGGTGATGCTCCGCCCGCCGCGACCGACCGGCGAAGGGCTGTTTAACCGGATCATGTTGCAGCAGGTGCTGGTCTCCGGACTGGTTATGGGAGGGATCGCTTTTTCGAGCTGGGTCTGGTTGCTGGGGCAAGGATACTCTGTCGACGCAGCCCGGAATCTGGTTTTGCTGCTGATGGTGCTGCTGGAAAATTTCCATGTCTTTAATTGTCGGTCCGAACGGCTGTCGGCCTTCAAGGTCCCTCTCAATCGGAACCGTTTGCTGATCGGCGGTCTGATCGCTGTCCAGGCGATCCATATCTCTGCGATGTATGTGCCGTTTATGCAGAAGGTGCTTGGTGTTGTTCCGGTGACCCTGAGTGAATGGCTCATCCTCTGCGGGCTGGCATCACTGCTGCTGCTGGTGATGGAGCTGTACAAACTCTGGTTAGGGCGACAGGAGAGAGGTGCGGTCGGGGAGGAATTCGAGTAAGGTTTTCTATCTGTCTGTGCAAGGTTTTTGGGCGACAAGAACGATTTGACCCCTGGGCGAATGGGTGACGGTTTTAACCTGGCGGCTCTCTTTGCAGCCGGGGGCCGCTGCAATGAGATCGAATCCGCAACGGCCAATCAGAGGATAAAGCTGCGCCGGGCAAAAGATCTGTTTATGTCCGTAGGGGATTGGTCGGTAAAAATCAGGGAGGAACAAAGGGACTCTGCCGCCGGTTAAACGATAACTCAAGTCGCTGAGACGATAGATTGCGGTGTCGCGATTGTCGGTTTCAAGAAACAGCCACCCCCCCGGTTTGAGCAGAGAGAAGGCGGCCTCGATCGTAGCGACCGGATCGTTGACATGTTCGAGAACATCCCAGAGAGTGATCAGATCGAAGGCGTTTCTCTCCTTCTCCCAGAACGGCTCTTCGATCGGTTCGCGATGCAGCTGAATACCGAACCGCTGCAGGGCAAAGGCCCGGCGCAGGCTGCTCGGCTCCACCCCGACCCCTTCGGCCCCCGCATCGGTCAGCATCTGCAGAAACTGGCCGACCCCGGTTCCGACATCGAG
>JACUTX010000122.1 GCA_014859615.1 Desulfuromonadales bacterium
AAATTGTTTCAGTTCAAACTATTCTTGCTAAAACAATATCATGAAAAAACAAAAGAACGAAAAAACAGCGCTGCATCGCGAACCTGAGACAGCTACATCGAACGATGAGCTGAACCCGGTCTGCATCGAGATTCCGAAAACCAGTTACGACCTGAGAATTCTGACCTCGCTGCGCAGGATCATTCGCGCTGTCGACCTGAACTCCCGGAAACTCTCCATGCAGTACAACATTACCGGCCCGCAACTCGCCTGTCTGCTGGTTATCAATGATTTTGGACCGTTGACCGCTTCGAGTCTGGCCAAACAGGTTTATCTCACTCCGAGTACGCTTGTCGGCATTCTTGACCGTCTGGAGCAAAAAAGTTTGATCAGCCGGGAGCGAAGCAGACTGGATCGCCGCCTCGTTAATATTGAAATCACGGCAAATGGCCGCCGGCTCGCCGCTTCGGCCCCCTCCCCGCTACAGGAGAAACTCGCCGCAGCGTTACAAAAGCTTCCGGAGATTGAACAGATTTCAATCACCCTGTCGCTGGAGAAGATCGTAACCCTGATGGAGGCAGAGCATCTCGACGCCGCACCGGTTCTGGCGACCGGCCCTCTCTCCCAAGGTGAAACAGGAACGTAAAAGTAGAAGCAATCGACAAACCGATAGCCAAAAAAATACGCAGGCTATTTTATAAGGTCAAGATAAACTCTTGGCTTTTTTATTTTGATACTTACCTCCCCTTAAACAAGGAGAACATTCATGTCTATATTCTCAACAGCACAACAGGAAATTGCCGCACAACTCACCGAAGAGACCATCGATCTTTCAAAGTGGAAAGATTGGCAATGGCAGTTAAAAAACTGTATCAAATCCGTCGATCAATTTGAGGAGCTCCTCGGGATTAAACTGGAAAAAAAACTCCGGATGAAAATCGACTTGACGGTCAAAAAATTTCCCCTCGCCATCACCCCCTACTACATGTCGTTGATCAATACGGATAATTATAAAAATGACCCGGTTTTTCGCCAATCGTTCCCGGCCCCTGAAGAGCTCGAAGTTTTCAAATATGACATGAGCGATCCCTTAAGCGAAGACAAGGACAGCCCGGCGCCGGGGATTACCCACCGTTATCCGGATCGTGTTCTGTTTCATATCAGTAATATCTGCTCAATGTATTGCCGGCATTGTACCCGCAAGCGCAAGGTTGGCGATATCGACTCCATCCCCGGCAAAGAAGATATTATGGCCGGACTGGATTATATCCGCAGCACCCCTGTGGTGCGTGACGTCCTCCTCTCCGGTGGCGACCCGCTGATGCTCTCTGACGAGTATCTCGACTGGATTCTGACCGAACTGCGGGCGATACCGCACGTCCAGGTGATCCGTATCGGGACGCGCATGCCGGTGGTTCTCCCCTACCGCATCACCAACAAATTGGTTGACATGCTAAAGAAGCATCACCCGCTCTGGATCAACACCCATTTTAATCATCCGCGCGAAATCACAGCCTCGTCACGCGAAGCGCTTGCCATGCTTGCCAATGCCGGCATCCCTCTTGGCAATCAGACCGTATTACTGGCCGGCGTCAATGACTGCCCGCGAATCATGAAATCACTGATGCAGAAACTGGTTCAGAACCGGGTTCGCCCTTACTACATCTATCAGTGTGATCTCTCCGAAGGGTTGACGCACTTTCGCACCCCGATCGGAAAAGGGATCGAGATCATGGAGAGCCTGCGCGGTCATACCAGCGGCTTTGCCGTACCGACCTATGTCGTCGACGCACCGGGTGGTGGTGGTAAAATCCCCCTCAACCCGACCTACCTCATCTCCTTGTCGACCAATAAAGTGGTGTTGCGTAATTACGAAGGGATTATCACCACGTACAAAGAGCCTGACAGTTACGAGAAGATCTTCTGTGACCGCCAATGCGATAAGTGCGAGCTGCAATTAAAACTTGACGATGCAGAAGAGTATCTGACGATCGGTATCGAAAAATTACTCTCCGATCACGACAAAACCATATCTCTGACCCCGAAAAACAACGAACGGATGGAGAGGAGAACGTCATGACTGACAATATTGAACTGTTTGGCGAATCGATCATCCACCACGGGAAAAACAACAATCGTGTTTATCTGATGAAGATCAACGCCGATGATTGCCCGGAACTGGTCGATTATGCTCTCGAACTATCCGCCGAAAAAGGGTATTCAAAAATTTTCGCCAAAACTCCGGCAGACAGTTGCCACGCCTTTTTACAAAACGGCTTTACAGCCGAGGCGAAGGTTCCGAATCTGTTTAACGGTGAAAAAGATGGTTATTTTTACAGTCAATTCATGCACCCTGAACGCCGGATCGAAAGGGAGCCGGAGATGGTTAAAAAGATTATTCAAACCGCCAGCCACAAGTTTGTTGAAGTGGCGCCATCTCCTGAGCTCGATTCAGAGCTCAACTGGTGCATCATGGAGAAAAACGATGTGCAGACGATGGCCAAACTCTACAGACAGGTTTTTGAAACCTACCCTTTTCCGGTTGATGATCCAGACTACCTGGCAAAGAGCATGGATGAAAATGTGATCTATCACGGCATCTGGAAAGAGAATGATCTGGTGGCACTGGCATCGGCAGAGATCGATTCGGTCGGAGAGAATGTTGAGATGACAGACTTTGCGACGCGCCCGGATTTCCGCTCGCAGGGGCTGGCGACCTACCTCTTGGACAAGATGGAAGAAGATGTCCGCAGCAGAGGGATTCGCACCACCTATACCATCGCCCGGGCCTACTCATTCGGCATGAATATCACTTTTGCCAAACACGGCTACAACTTCGCCGGCACCCTGACCAACAACACCCAGATTTTCGGTCAGCTGGAGAGTATGAATGTCTGGTACAAACCACTTTAAAAGACTCAGCAGCTCATTTTGTTAGAAAAATCCGACTGCACAGCATGCTCAACTTCAATAAGCCTGTCAGCCCAAAAAGCAGCTTTTTTGGGCTGACAGGCGTTTAAAGTCTGGATTCCCGATTAAACCCTCGGGAATGATAGCTATCGCTTCTGTGAATCGCTAAATTCATTAAAAAAGAGGGAATTCAGCGGCCTGCTCAATTGTTAAAAACAATTGTCATCCCCGAATGCTCCTATCAAAGGATCGATGCTTTTGGAACCTGAATTCCCGATTAAACCTTCGGGTAAAAGTTAACGCTTCTGTGAATTTTTACAAAATAGCTACTTCCTATCGACATCCCTCCCACTTCAATATTGTGATAAATGCAAGCCTGTTGTAATATCCCCCGGTCGATGCACCGCCAGTGCGAAAGAATTTTGCATAAAAGGGAAAACCGATGACCTTGACCGATGACATGAAATCATGCCCTTTGTTTGCCGACCTCAGCGCAGAAGAATTGACACAGCTCGAAGCAATCGTTCACCGCCGCAAAGTTCAGCGCGGTGAACTCCTCTTCTCCGATGGCGATGCCGCAAAAGGGTTTTATGTTGTTGTTGAAGGGCGGGTCAAAGTCTACAAACTCTCAGCCGACGGCAAGGAACGGATTCTGCACATTGTGCAGCCCGGCTCTACCTTTGCCGAGGCGGCTATCTTCGGTGACGGCAACTATCCGGCCTACGCCGAACCGCTGGTCACCTCGACACTCCTTTTTTTCCCGAAACGGGATTTTCTTAACCTGCTGCATAACCAATCGCAGATGGCGATTAATATGATCGCTGGACTCTCCCGTTATCTGCGCCAGTTTGCCACCCAGGTGGAACAGCTCACTTTTCAGGATGTCCCGGCCCGTCTCGCCAAGTATCTGCTCACCCTCCCCGGTGCAGCGACAGGTCGCGTCGTTCTCCCGATCTCCAAAGGACAACTCGCCTCGAATCTCGGAACTGTCAGCGAAACCTTGTCGCGCACCCTGCGCAAACTTGCCGATGAAGGGTTACTGGCTGTTGAGGGGAAAAATATCACTCTGCTTGATTCGGATGAACTCGAAGAGCTCGCCATCAGCACCAAAGAGCGATAAGCCAGACCGGCGCATTGATTTCAATAAAAAAAGCGGGCCGGATCTGATGATCCGGCCCGCTTTTTTGTCAGGATATTAAATTGAACCTCAGCGGCGGTTCCCCATAACCCGCAGCAACATCAAAAACAGATTGATGAAGTCGAGATAGAGATGCAGAGCGCCGATGATTGCAGCTTTATGCCGGGTTTCACCATCAGCAAAACCGGCCTCGCCGAGACGCTTTATTTTCTGCGTATCGTAAGCGGTAAGACCGACAAAAACCAGAACCCCGATATAACTTGTCACATAGTGAATAACAGGGCTCTGCAAAAAGAGATTAAC
Organism: Desulfuromonadales bacterium; assembly: GCA_014859615.1. Classification (GTDB taxonomy): domain Bacteria; phylum Desulfobacterota; class Desulfuromonadia; order Desulfuromonadales; family UBA2294; genus Kmv16. The sequence goes on from JACUTX010000122.1 coordinate 4,331, forward strand.
AACCGACGCGATAATGATGCCGATCAGCCCCATAAAAAGAAAACTTCCCCACCCTGAGAGATCACGTTTGGTGACAAAACCGTAAACACTCATGGCACCGAACGTACCTGAGGCGACAAAAAAAGCGCTGGCGATGGAACTGCTGGTGTAGACAAGAAAGATCGACGCGAACGTCACCCCGCTCAGAGCCGAGTAAAAAAGAAACATCAGGGTCGCGGTATACGCACTGATCTTGTTGATCGCCGCAGAGAGGGCAACAACCAGACCGAGCTCGGCGATCACCAGACCGTAAAAGACCAGCTTGTTGCTAAAAATAAGGGTGAGCAGAGTCTCACTGGAAAGAGTGACGACAGACGCCAGAGCGGTCAACAAGAGACCGGCTGTCATCCAGATATAGACTTTAGGCATGAAACTGACTTCAACGGCCTCTATACCTGTAGCAGCATAGATATTATTCTGATTAGACATTTCTATTACTCCTTGAATGTATTGTCCCCGTAGTATATACATATCGGATTCATTTGAAAAGTAAAACCGTTTCTCCCCGGCCCAACTGTTTGCATACTCTAAAAAAAGTAGAGCGTGTACAGATAAACTGCACTAAAAAGATACAGCAGACAGGGTCAATTAATAAAATTTCTTTAGGGAGTTCAATGACCTCTTCCAGAACGACAATATGGATTATCGCGGCGTTTTTATGGTCGGGCCTGATTGCAGCTCTTGCATGGCAGGGGCTCATCGACAGTCAACAGACAATCATTGATCTCGCCGAAGTGCAGGCCCGTGCCAATTTCAACAATGATAATGCTTACCAACAATGGGCGGCCATGCACGGTGGTGTCTACATTCCCGTTACAGATGCGACCCAACCCAACCCCTTTCTGGCCGATATACCGGAACGGGACATCATCACCCCCGCAGGGAAGCGCTTGACCCTGATCAGCCATACCGATATCAGTCGTCATATTTACCAGATTCTGGATCAGAAACACGGAGTCAAGGAGCGGATCACCAGCCTGAATCCGACCCGCCCTGAAAACAGTCCTGACCGATGGGAGGAAAAAGCCCTCAACGAGATCGAAACAAAAAACGAGATCATTCACAGCATCGATTTTATAAGAGGGGAAAAATATCTCCGGATGATGTTTCCGCTGCATATAGAAGCCGACTGTTTAAAATGTCACACATCTCAAGACCATCAAGTTGGAGACCAATATGGCGGCATCAGCATAGCGATTCCGTTTGCACCCTTTCAGATGGCAATACAATCGACCGCCGTCAAGATCCTGATGGTGTTTTTTTTGGTCTGGGCTTTAGGTCTGGGACTGATCGCCCTGACCTGCCGACTGATCAAAAAACAGTTCAAGACCCTTGAAGAAGCGTTGATCAAAACAAAGACAATGGGGATTAAATACCAGACTCTGTTTGACCAGGCCGCAGGGGGGATCTGTGTTACGGATATAACGACGGGTGAGATCATCGACTGTAATCAGAGTCTGGCCGAATTGGTCGGACGAACCCGCCTTGAGTTGATCGGTCAACCGCAGACGATTCTCTTTCCGCCGTCAGAACAAAAAACCTATGAAGAGAATCTGGAGAAAATCTGGCGATACAAAAATGATGACACGGCTCATACTCTGGAAAAAAAGCTGATTACCAAAGGCGGCGAGTTGATCGATGTGCAGCTCAAGGCTGCATCGCTTGAAATCGAAGGGAGAAAATTAGTCCAGGGATTCTTTTACGATCTCTCCCTGCAGAAAAAACTGTATGCCGAGGCAATCCGGTCATCACAACTCGCCTCCGTTGGTGAACTTTCCGCCGGGGTCGCGCATGAAATCAATAATCCGATCGGCGGTGTCATCAATTACGCCCAGATCCTCCTGAATAATAACAAGGGGGACGACTTTGAGCGCGACATTCTCAATAGAATCATCAAAGAGGGACAGCGAATTGCGCAGATCGTCAAAAGTCTTTTATCCTTTTCCCGCAAAGGGGAGAATAAACAATATATTTACGATCTGAAAAAGGTGATTACTGAGCCGCTGATTCTGATTAATGCACACCTTATCAAGGATGGGATTACGGTTAAACTCGATATCATGAAAGACCTGCCGGCAATCAAATGTGATCCGCAACAGATAGAGCAGCTGGTGCTAAACCTGGTCAACAATTCCAGATACGCTCTGAATGAAAAATATCCCGGAGTCGATACGAATAAGCGGATCGAAATATCAGCAAAGGTCGCACCGTTCAGAGCGAACAAATCGATCCAGATGACCTTTACCGATTACGGTACAGGAATCCCGGCTGAAAAACTGCCGAAGATCAAAGAGGCCTTCTGTACCTCCAAACCGCTGGGGAAAGGGACAGGCCTGGGATTGAGCATCTGCGAAGAGATCGTCGCAAATCATGGTGGACAGTTCGATATTGAGAGTGAGTATGGAGAGTATACCCGGAGCACTATTTACCTCCCTCTTCAAGCAGAGAACAATTAAACTTGCACCAACTCTTGATTCATCTGTAAGATAATCGCACAAATTATTACAGATAAGAATTTCAAAGGAGAGCAGCAATGGGCTACAAAATACTGGTGGTTGACGACGAAGAGAACATCCGCTTTACCTTCAACAATTTTTTAACCCATGCCGGTTACGAAGTTGTCACAGCACAGAATCTGAATGAAGGGATGCAGCTGCTAGGTGATGATATTGATCTGATCTTCCTCGACATTCTTCTCGGGACGGATAACGGTCTGGCTCTGCTACGAGAGGTTAAAGAGCGCGGCATGCTCACCCCGGTCATTATGATAACCGGTTCGCCCGAGGTTGAAACCGCGACAGAAGCCCTGCGTTATGGCGCCTACGATTACATCCCCAAGCCGATTCTGCAAGAGACACTGTTGCGGGTTGCCGACAAAGCTTTAACCTACAGCCGACTGCTCCGGGATAAAGAGACAATGCGCATGCGTCTGGAGGGTCTTTTTCGCTGTGCCTCAGAAGGGATCATCATTACGGATACGCAGTTACAGGTGGCCGAATTAAATAACGCCGCCAAAAATATTTTCGCTTGTGACGATTCTATTATCGGCAGTCGACTCGAAGATTTAAGCGGTGATAAACGCTACGAATCGTTAGCAAAATTCAGCGACATGATCAAAGCCCGCTTCGCAGGCGAGATTTATCAGATCGTAAGTAAAACGCCGGGGGGTGAGGATAAGATACTCAGCCTGACCGCCTCACCCCTGACGAATGAAGAGAAGGTCGATTACGGGTACATCCTGGTGGTGCGTGAAGAACGG
>JACUTX010000123.1 GCA_014859615.1 Desulfuromonadales bacterium
TTACCGATCGAGCAAACCAGAAATAATTCCGAGGAGTTCAGCGCTGCGAAACGGCTTCTTGACAAAACCGGATGCGCCGACCCGATCACCCATCTCCCGATCCGTTTCATCGCCGCGAGCCGTCAGAAAAATGACTGGGATATTCTGGGTTGAACTGTTCTCCTTCAGCGCCTGACAGACTTTGAATCCATCCATTCCCGGCATCATCACATCAAGCAAAATCAGGTCCGGTTTTACACTTACCGCTATTTCGAGGGCATCAAAGCCGTTTGAAGCGTAAACCACATCGTAGTTGCGTACTTTTAGAATCGCATCGAGCAGCTTTTGTACCGATTCCTGATCATCAACCAGCAGAATTTTCGACTTCACTCGTGATTCAGTTTTCATGCTGCCCCTCACTCTCTTTCAATTGCAGACTCTCTTTATAAACATCACTGCCAGGCAGACCGAACTGTTTAGCAACCTGTTTCACAATCTGTCGCATCGGCAGAACGGTCTCTGCTTGAAGACGAACCAGCGCCTGCTGAACGGTTTCAACCGGAACGCATCTGACCGGCGGTGCAATCACCAGAACCACTTCGCCGCGCACTCCGGACTGCACAAAATGGTCGATCACAACAGGGAGTTGTCCGGAGAAAACTTCCTCATGTAATTTTGTCAACTCCCGCACTACGGCGACTTCTCGCTGGTCACCCAGAACATGAAGCAACATTTCGAGCGTTTTCAACAGTCGCCGTGGGCTTTCATAGCAGACAACTGTCCGCTCTTCATCCAGAAAATTTATTATCTTCTCACTTCGCGCTTTTTGTTTAGTCGGCAAAAAACCTTCAAATACAAAACGATCCGTCGGCAACCCGGCGATGGACAAAGCGGTAATGACCGCAGACGGCCCCGGCACGCTGGCGACCGGTATATTCGCGGCATGGCACCGCTGTACCAGTAAAAAACCGGGATCGGAGATCGCCGGAGTTCCCGCATCGGTAATCAGGGCAATACTTTTGCCGCTGGCCAAAAGATTAACAAGCTGCCCGCTTTTTGAGAGCTCATTATGCTCAAAATATGAAGTCAGCGCGGTCTTGATCCCATAATGGTTGAACAGTTTGCGACTGTGCCGGGTATCCTCGGCAGCAACCAGATCGACTTCCTGTAAAATACGCAAGGCGCGAAACGTCAGATCTTCGAGATTACCGATCGGTGTCGCAACGACATACAAGGTCCCAGGCGTCCTTGTTTGAGCATCTGACAGAATCTCGCTCATTGTACCAGCCCAACTTCAATGCGCAAGGCATTGATTCGATCAATCCACAAGGCGACACTGGCATCGCTCGGCATGCGCCAGTCCCCACGCGGCGACAAAGCTACACTTCCGATCTTGGGTCCGTCCGGTAAGCATGAGCGCTTGAACTGCTGGTTAAAAAATCGCCGGTAGAAAGTATCAAGCCAATGCAGAATCTCATGCACCTCGTACGAACCTGCAAACGCCTGAACAGCCAAAAATAAAATTTTATCCGGTGCAAACTGATGTCTGACCAGATGATAGAGAAAAAAATCGTGCAGCAGGTAGGGGCCGACCTGCTCTTCCGTCTTCTGATCAATTTCACCGTTCAAATCCGGAGGCAAAAGCTCCGGAGAGACCGGCGTAGCCGAGATGTCGCGCAGAATATCGACCGTCTCCCCGGCAAACTCCTTGTCGGCACACCACTCCACCAGGTAACGAACCAGAGTCTTCGGCACACCGACATTGACACCGTACATCGACATATGGTCGGCATTATAGGTGCACCAGCCGAGGGCCAGCTCGGAGAGATCGCCGGTTCCAACCACAAGTCCTTCAACCTGATTCGCCAGATCCATCAGAATCTGGGTTCGTTCCCGAGCCTGAGCATTTTCGAAGACGATATCATACTGCTCTTCTGGATGATTAATATCTTTGAAATGACCGCGCACGGCTGCATCGATTGAGATGGTCTGAAGCGTGACGCCGAGCAGCTCGGCAATCCGTACGGCGTTATTGCGGGTTCTTTGAGTTGTGCCGAACCCGGGCAGGGTCACCGCCAGAATCCCCTTGCGATCAAGAGCAATTTTGTCAAACGCCTTGACGGCGACCAGCAGAGCCAGGGTTGAATCGAGACCGCCGGAGATGCCGAGAACAACTTTTTGCGAACCGGTATGGCGCAGCCGGCGGGCCAGACCGGTGGTCTGAATCGCAAAAATCTCATCGCAGCGATTACAACGTTCAGACTCTTCATGCGGCACAAAGGGCGTGGGAGAAACGGGACGCTGCAGCTTTTTGATCAATGCATCCGCTAAGGAAAATTCAATAACGCGCCCGGTTATGACCTCACCGTCGGCAAAACAATTATTGCGCAGGCGTTCATTGACCAGCTGTTCAATATCGATATCGGCAATCGCCCAGTTGCTGTCAAAACAAAAACGCTTTGTCTCTGCGAGAATCTGACCATTTTCAGCGATCAGAGAATGCCCTGAAAAAACCAGATCCGTCGTCGACTCCCCGGGCCCCGCCGAGGCATAGGCGTAAGCCGCGAGGCAGCGCGCTGATTGTGCTTTCACCAGGTCACGGCGATATTTTTCCTTACCGAGAGTTTCGGGACTAGCTGAAAGATTAAGCAGCAGCGTCGCCCCCCGAAGCGCCTGCGCACCACTCGGAGGTTCAGTCACCCAGGCATCTTCACAGATTTCGATCCCGACCAGGCAATCGGGGAGCTGTTTGAGCCGGAAGAGCAGATCCGTGCCGAACGGGATCTCTTCGCCGTATCGAAACAGGGTCAAAACCCCCGGATTCCGCCCGGAAGTGAACCAACGCTCATCGTAAAACTCGCCGGTATTCGGAAGATACCGTTTAGGAACAATACCGAGAATCTTCCCGCCGGAGATAAAGACAGCGCAGTTATAGATTCGCCCCCCCTGCGCAATCGGCGCACCGACAATCAAGGTGACATCGCTGAGTGCCGACTCCTCGGCCAGGCGATAGAGCGCATCTTCACACTCTTTAAGTAACAGCGGCTGAAAAAAAAGGTCGCCGCAACTGTAGGCGGACAGGCCGAGTTCAGGAAAAACCAGCAGGCGACAATCGCGCTCCGCCAGAATCCGGATCGTCTCGACCATCCGCTTCAGATTAAAGCCGACATCGGCAACACGATGTTCGGGCGCAACAGTTGCCAGCCGCAAAAGGCCGAGAGAATAAAACGATCTGCTAAAAGTTCCCATTTGCTGTCCGTATCGAGTGCAAAGGTTGAATCAGCGCCTTAAGGAGGCTGACGCCGCTTCAGCTTCGCTTGCAACTGTTCTCTGAAAGACCGCATCCTTGCAGAGGTCATTCAAAAAATCGTGCGCTTGGTTTTCAGCAGCGGTTCAAAGAAATAGAAATATTGCAAATGATTAACCTTACAGATAAAAACAGGAAAAAGCAATTTTAGAGACAAGCGAACTCAGGCTCCGAATGCATTTTCAATCAGCTCCAGGGCCATAACGTTTTCACCATCACCCAGGATACTTATGACATCAAACCGGGGCTGCAGATTAGCCAGCTTCTCCTTCTGCAAAAACCAGAGCGCCGTGCGAACAATCTGCCTTTGTTTAACCGGCCCGACCGCCTCGGCAGGAACTCCGCAGACAGCACTGCGACGCGTCTTGACTTCAATAAAGAGAAGAAGTTTTTTGTACCGGGCAATAATATCAATCTCACCAACCGGGGTACGATAGTTTCTGTGAAGAATCTTTGCCCCTTTTTGGCGCAGGTAGAGAACGGCCTGATCCTCCCCCCATGCACCTAATTTCAAGCGTCGTTCAGTCATGAAGATGCTCTTTGACGCCACGAAATGTTTTACGATGCAAAGGGGACGGGCCACAGCGCGCGATCGCTTCTTTATGTGCGGCTGTGCCGTACCCTTTATGTATGGCAAAGCCGTATTCGGGATACTGCTTGTCGTAGGCCAGCATAATCCGGTCGCGGACGACTTTGGCAACTATCGAGGCTGCGGAGATGGAGAGGGAACGCAAATCGCCTTTTTTCAGAGTTTCTTGCGGGATCGTTGTCGGGACAAGAGAGATACCGTCGACAAGAAGATAGTCGGCAGCGCAGTTCAAACGAGAGATGGCCTGCTGCATACTTTGCAGCGTCGCCTGCAGGATATTGTTATGATCGATGTTGATGGCAGAGACCAGACCGATGCCGACGGCGACGGCTTGTCTCTGAATCATCGGGTAGAGTCGTTCGCGCTGACGCGCTGACAACTTTTTTGAATCGGTTAAACCGGGAAGATCGAATTCAAACGGGAGAATCACGGCAGCTGAAACGACAGGCCCGGCCAGAGGACCGCGACCCGCTTCATCAACACCGGCAACAGCGCGATAGCCACTTTGGTGTGCTCCTCTTTCAAAACGAAAGGGATCGATCTCCTCTTCAGGAAAGAGCATATCGGTCACACCTGCTCCATCAACTGGAATTATGAAAGTCCGGACCGCTGAAAATGCGATCCGGACTGCATTAATTTAGTTCTGGCGCTTCTCGCGAATTCTGGCCGCCTTACCCTGCAGTTTGCGCAGATAGTAGAGCTTGGCGCGACGAACACGACCAACAGAGACAACTTCAATCTTCTCAACAGACGGAGTATGCAGCGGGAAAATCCGCTCAACGCCGAAACCGTTAGAGATTTTACGTACGGTAAAACTGGAGCCGATACCACGATTAACCCGCTTGATGCAGACACCCTGATAGACCTGGACGCGCTGTTTGTCCCCTTCGATAATACGAACATGGACACGCAGAGTATCACCCCCCTTGAAAACCGGAATGCTCTTTTTCATCTGCTCCATGCCGATACGATCAACGATATTCATGACTTCCTCCTCAAGGCCTGTTTGAATCCGGCCGATTTATTTCTGTTTGTAATGATTTACGTTTTCAATAACGTGCTCTATTTTTACTCTCGATTCTGTAACAGACGATCAAACATAATCGCCGCAGCCGCCCGAACCGGAAGATGGTTGTATTCGTCCGCCCCCTTGATGTTGCACAGGACAGGCCAGCCGCGATCATAAAGTTCCGGCGCGATACCCCAACCGGTCCCGAGCAGGATCATGGCAGGTTGCTGACCGATCGCGCTGCGCAGGTCACGAAACGACATATTCCCCTGTTGTGCTGCGCCGGTCAGAATCGGCAACGGCTCACCCCCCTGTTCCCGTCTCCAGTCGTCCAGAGCATCATCAACTGTTGCGCAGACCCGAATCAATTCAAGCGCCTGTTTACGTTTGGGGTTGTATTCAGCCCCGTGCCCTTCGAGCCAGTGGTCAAGCAGGCGCAACACCAGCCTCTGTTGCTCAGCCAGAGGCGTCACCACGTAAAATCGACCCAGCCCGAAGGTTTTGGCCGACCGTGCAATATCGTGCAGATCGAGATTGGTTACAGCGGATAAAACCGTGTCACCGCGCCGATCTAATACCGGTGCATGCAGTAAAACCACCGCCAGGGAGCGTAAACTCACTTGCCGTGTTCCTCATCGCCATTGATTAAACGGGCAACAAAATCGTGATCGTCATCACTTAGAGTTGCGCTATCCAAAAGATCCGGGCGCCTCTCAAATGTTCTTCGCAACTGCTCGTGACGGCGCCAGACATCAATCGCAGCGTGATGACCTGAGAGCAGCACTTCAGGAACAAGCTCTCCTTCAAAATCAGCCGGGCGCGTATATTGCGGATATTCCAGCAACCCATCCGAAAACGAATCACTCGCGGCGCTGCCACTGCTACCAAGAACTCCAGGGAGGAGTCGGGCAACGGCGTCAACGACAACCATCGCCGCAGGCTCGCCACCGGTCAGAACAAAATCGCCGATAGAGAGCTCCTCATCGACCAGCGGCCGGATCCGTTCATCGACTCCTTCATAACGACCACAGAGTATAATCAACCCCGGTTCGCGACTCAGGCGCTCTGCATCGTGCTGTGAAAATGTCCCCCCCTGCGGCGTCATCAGCAGAACCCGTGACGTCGGGGTTTGTGCCCGCAGTGCCCGCAGCGCCCGGGCTATCGGCTCAGGCTTAAGGACCATTCCGTCACCCCCGCCGTACGGAGTGTCGTCAGTCACCTTGTGTTTCCCCTGCGCCCAGTCGCGCAAATTATGCGCCACGACCGTCAACAACCTTTTCTCCTGAGCCTTACCGAGGATACTTGCGGCAAATGGCGACGCAAACAGTTCCGGGAACAGGGTCAGAAGATCAATTCTCATCGGACTCCGGGATCAGACCTTCTGGCAGATCAACCTGAATCCGCTTACTGTCAAGATCAACTTCAATGATAAACTGATCGACAACCGGAATCAGAACCTCACCAAAGGGACCATTGACTTCATAAATATCGTGTGCAGCGGTTGAAAATATCCCTTGCAAAAAACCGATATCGCCACGCTGCCGATCGAAAACGGCTGATCCCTGAAGCTGATGCCAGTAATATCTGCCGACCGGAAGCTCCGGCAAATCGACCTGCTGCATTAAAACAGAGAATCCGACCAGCATCCGGGCCTGTTCGACCGTCTCAACCCCTTCAAGCCGCAACAAAAGGTTCCCTTTGTGCGGAGCAGACCGTTTCGGGACATACAACTCAATAGCACCATTGCGATCGCGCAGAAAGATCGATCGAGCCGAGATCAGAGAGCCGGAGGCAGGCGCATTTGGAGCAATTTTCAACTCGCCGCGCAAACCATGCACGCCAACCACAGTGCCGAAATCAAACAGTTCATTTTCAGAAAGAGTCATGACTCCAATATCTGAAGGTTAGCCCTTTTGTTTTCACGGGTGGCTTTGGCATTTAAAAGCGTCCGCATCGCCTTGGCGGTACGCCCCTGTTTGCCAATAATTCGCCCCATGTCCTCCTGTGCTGCAGCCAGCTTGACAAGAATGGAACCGTCAGCCTCTTCAGATTCGGACACCGTTACTGCATCGGGGTTTTCCACCAGTGATCTGGCGATAAATTCAATCAGTTCCTTCATGGAGGCCTTCCTTTTCATTCAAAAGGCTCCGCCAGGCTGACCGGATCAGGCTTGTGGTTGTTTAAACTGAGCCCACAGCCCTTTGGAGCGAAGAAGACGCCGAACAGTATCGGTCGGTTGAGCCCCCTTCTGCAACCATTCAAGAACGCGATCATCCTTCAGGTTCACCATTGGCGGATCCTGCTTAGGATCGTACTGACCCAGATTTTCGATAAAACGACCGTCACGCGGATAGCGCTCATCGGCAACGACAACCTGGTAAAAAGGTTTTTTCTTGGCGCCGCCCCGAGCCAGTCTTATTTTTACTGCCATGTTACTCCTCCTGCTGAACTGCTGACGCTGGTCAGCTTGAATTATTTTATAGACAACTAAAACGGCATACGGCCTGATCCAACCAGATTTTTCAACCCTTTTGGACCAAGCTTCTGCATCTTTTTCATCATTTTTTGTGCTTCCATGAAGCGCTTGATCAACTGATTCACATCCTGAACAGAGGTCCCGCTGCCGCGTGCGATCCGCTGCCGACGTGAGCCATTCAAAATCCGGTGATCATAACGCTCTTTGCGAGTCATCGAATTGATGATCGCCTCAACCTTTTGCAGCTCTTTTTCGGGAAG
>JACUTX010000124.1 GCA_014859615.1 Desulfuromonadales bacterium
CGATCGACAATCTTGTCGACCTGATAATCCTTGAGCCGCAGACTGAGCATCTGATCAAACATGTTGCGACGAATCTTCTTCTGCTGTGCATCGAGCTTCAGCTTCTTTTTCTTGTCGCTTTCACCCTTGATCTTTTCACTCAAATCTTGAAGTTCGGCTTCCTGCAGCTTTATACTTTCGACCAGAGCGAGAATACGGACGCGCTGTTTTGCACCTTGCGCCTCCCCCTCTTCGTCTTCGTAATCCTTGGTGATTTCCGAAACCTTGATCAACCCCCGCTCAAGACGGTCACCGAGCGAAAGAATCTCCTTAACGGCAATCGGTGTTTTGAGAACCACACGACCGACCAGAGCCTCTCCCTCTTCTATCCGCTTGGCAATTTCAACTTCACCTTCACGCGTCAGCAGCGGAACCTGCCCCATCTCACGCAGATACATGCGGACCGGGTCACTGGTTTTCCCAAGGGTACCGGCGTCAAATTCAGTCTCTTTTTCATCATCGTCATCGGCATCGTCGTCATCGGAAGCGTGGTCAGAAATGTGCTGACCCTCGTCAGCCGAATCGATCACTTCAATATCCATATCGCCAAAAATGCTCATGACGCTGTCAAGATGCTCGGAGGAGACCATATCGGCCGGAAGGATTTCGTTGACTTCCTCGTAGGTCAGGTAGCCTTTTTCCTTCCCCAGATCGATCAGCTGTTGTACTTCTTCGATACTCGATTTCTTTGCCATGAAACATCTACCCCTCGATCAATCAGTATTTTTTCGAATTGAACATTAATACACAAATCAAACTTTTATCAAAGCTTTTTTTCTTTTTTTTTCAATTTCATATAATCTCCCTGTAATTTTTCATGCTCTTTTATCTCCCCTTCCTGCAAGGCCTTCGCCATTTCTCCCTTGAGTTTCAGCCCTTGAAGAGTCAAGGAATATTTCCGGGTAGAGAGGCGGCAACCGGCAAAAATTGCTTCGGGGTCTTCTTCCAGATTATCTGACCCGGTGCTTTCGATCGAAGCGAGCAGCTCCATGGCGCCGGGAGAGAGCCGGGGATGGAGCCGATCGGACTCCACCTGCGCACCGGCGGCAAAAACGTCGACCACCAAGGCGGCAATCTCCCTGTAAAGGTCCCCCGGGAACAGCTCGTCAAGGAGCTCCTGGTCAATAACGGCCGGCGTTACAAGCCCGGAAAATATCAGGCGGAGCATCGTCGCCTGGGCTCTAACCACGGCATCAGGAACCTTCTCACCTCTCTCTTTTGGTCGCGCAAGAAGAGTTTTCTGCACCGGCGGCGGTCTCTTTTCACCCCTGATTTCCGGACTTTTCACTGCCGCTATCCGGCTGTAGAGCAGCGAAACATCGAGTCCGGTCCGTTCGGCAACCAGCTTGATGTAGAGATCTCTCTCGATGTCGCTGACCAGAAGTTTCAGTTTAGCTGCAATCGCTTCGACGGCCCGGGCACGCCCCTCAATTGTCGCGCCGCACTCCTTCAGGGTCAGATCGATGTAATATTCAAGAATCGGTTGTGCGGCATCGAGACGGGCCCGCAGGGCGTCGCCCCCTTGCTCCGCCAGAAAGGAGTCCGGGTCTGCCCCGTCCGGCAGCGTAACCACAGCAACGGAGACTCCGACCGGGAGGAGAACATCCATCGACCGCAGCGTCGCTTTCTGTCCGGCCTTATCCTGATCGAACAGCATCAGCAGACGATCGGTATACCGCTTCAGCAGCCCGGCGTGGTCTGGGGTCAACGCTGTACCGCAGGTTGCAACTGCGTTTTCAAAACCGGCCTTTAGCAGCGCCATCTGATCAAAATACCCTTCAACAACAATCCCGACATTTTCGCGCCGCATCGCTTCGCGTGCATTATGCAGACCGTATAGAATCCGGCTTTTGTGATAGATGGGCGATTCGGGCGAATTGATGTATTTGGGGAGGGAGTCATCGAGAACCCGACCACCAAAAGCGACCACCTGATCACGAATATCATAAATCGGGATCATCAACCGCTTACGAAACAGATCAAAATCGTCCCGGCCGTCCTTCCCCGGCCGAACCAGGCCGAGCTGCTCACGCACCGTCTTCAGATCGAACCCTTTCTCCTTCAGATGTCTGGCCAGAGCGTCCCACTGTTCGGGTGCATAACCGAGACGAAACAGCCGGACGGTCTCGGCATCGAACCCGCGCTGACGAAGGTAGCGTCGCCCGGCGGCGGCCTCTTCGCCATCAAGGAGGAGCTGATGATAAAAATCGGCAGCAACCTCATTGATCCGGGCCAGCTTCTCCTGCTCCTGGCGCCGTTGCTCTTCCACCGGCGTCATCTTTTCATCCGGCACGTCGACGCCGGCCTTTTCCCCCAATCTGCGCACCGCTTCGGGGAATGCAACCCCTTCCATGCGCATCAAAAAAGTGAAAACGTTGCCGCCGACGCCACAACCGAAACAGTGGAAAATCTGTCGCGTGCTGTTGACATTGAATGACGGTGTCTTTTCAGAATGAAACGGGCAGAGACCGAGACTGTTGGCCCCGGATCGTTTCAGCGGCAGATACGAAGAGACAACCTCGACGATATCGGTCCGCTCGCGAATCTCCTGTATGAGCTCTTCGGCGATCGACCTGCTCATCGGTTTCTCATTTCGATAACGGTAACATTATCACCACCGGAATCCGGCCCGGCAGCGTGAAACGCCGCGACCGCCCGGTTAGCGGCTAACTGCTCACGAACGACGCGCCGCAAAACTCCTTCGCCCGAGCCGTGTATCACTTCGAGTGCATTGATATCGTGCAGAAGAGCGTCATCCAGAAAACGCTCGAGTTCCGAGACCGCATCATCAACCCGTTTGCCGACCAGCAACAGTCGCGGGACGAATCGTTCCCGTTCGACCTGCCGGTTCATCTGCAGACCCTCTTTTTTGGCCGAAAAACGACGCGGCTGATACTGACCGAGTTTCCCCGGCGCAAGGCGCATCCGCTTCCCCTGCACATCGAGCTCAATTTTTCCGGCCGTCACCTGGGTGACCACCCCATCGACACCGAGTGTCACAACCTGCAGATGCTCACCGGTCCGGACATCTTGTGGTGTCTTCAGCAGCAGAGCCGAGTGCGGCCGCGCTTTTTGCAATGTGTCTCCAACCGCTTTGACCGCCGCTACAACAGCGGCTTTCTCCGGGAGAGTCTGCGCCGCCGGGAGCCGATCAAACAGCCGCTGAACCTCACGTTGTGCCTCGCGAACCAGTTTTTCACCCTGTTTGATCGACCGCACAAGCAACCCCTGCTTCTGCTCCTCAAACGCGCGCAACAGACGGCGACGGGTCTCACGATCCTGACGGGCGGCCGCGAGATGCTGCTCTGTTTCACTCTTTTCGTTCTGCAGCTGCCGCACGAGATTGTTCAATTCGACAATCAATTGCCGCCCCTCCTGCTCCCCTTCACCCAGATAACACTGCGCCCGTTCGAGCACTGCGTCAGAAATGCCGTAGTGACGGGCGATAGTAAAAGCGCTGCTCTCGCCCGGAATGCCGTAGTGAAGGCGGTAAGTCGGCTTCAGCGTGGCCGGATCGAATTCGACCGCTGCATTCTCAACATCCTCACGCAGCTGTGCATACCCCTTGAGCAGATTGAGATGCGTGGTCAGCAGAACCCGCGTCTTGCGGGTACGCAGCTGATCGAGCACCGCCAGAATCAACGCCGCCCCTTCGGACGGGTCAGTTCCGGTTCCGGCTTCATCAATCAACACCAGCGATCCGGCATCGGCTTCATCCAGTATTGTCCGGAGACGGGTCAGATGACCGGCAAAAGTCGAAAGATGATTTTCGATACTCTGATCGTCACCAATATCGGCAAAGACGGTGGCAAAAAGATGCAGGCGACTGTCGGGGTGGCACGGGATCGGCAGACCGGCCCGCACCATCAACACCAGCAGACCGACGGTTTTCAAGGCGACGGTCTTGCCGCCGGTGTTCGGCCCACTGATCACGAGGACACTGTTTTTTTCCCCCAGATGCAGATCGACCGGAACAATAGTGCTCGTATCTTCACAACTGAAAAGCAACAGCGGGTGGCGGCTCTGACGAAGGTCGATAAGCGGTTCATCGACAAGATGCGGTACCACGGCGGCACATTTTCGGGCAAAACGGGCTGTGGCAGAACGAAGATCGAGATGAACCACAACCGCCTGATTCACCAGAATCGCCGCTGAATCGACCATCAGCGCCGCACTCAGACTCTGCAAAATCCGGCGCTCTTCAGCCGCTTCATTCTGCAGCAGCTGCTGTAGAGCATTATTGCGATCCAGGACCGCAGCCGGCTCAACAAACAGCGTCTGCCCACTGGCCGAAGAATCGTGCACAAACCCTTTAACCTTGCCGCGAAAATCAGCCTTGACCGGCACGACGTAACGACCGTTGCGCTCGGTCACCAGCTGATCCTGAAAAGCACCGGAGAAGCGTCCATCGCTGAACATTTTCTCCAGTTCCCGACGCAGCGAGTGACGATTCGAACCGATGCTCTTGCGGATCCGCGCCAGTTCCGGCGAGGCCGAATCGAGAATTTCACCGCGACTCCCGATGCTTGAACGGATCATGGCGGTCAGTTCCAGACACGACTGCATCGTTTTGACCTGCGGTGTGATCCGGGGCAGACCATCTCTACCGGTAAAAAAAACCCGCACCGCATCCATGGTTTCGAGTGAAGCAAGAACCAGCAGAAAGCTTTCGGCATCGAGACAGCTCCCGGTTGCCAGCAAAGAATTGAGAAACGGCACGAGATCGTGCAGACCTCCAATCGGCGGCGATTCCCCGGTTTCAAGAAGGTTCAGTAGTTCGGACGCTTCGGCCAGAGCCACAACCACCTCGGCGTCAGACGACAGAGGACGCAGCTGTAGAGCGCGCTTGAATCCGGGCTCGGTCTGGGTAAAACCGGCCAGGAGTTGAACGATTTTATCAAACTCTAGTCGTTGCAAGGTCTGCTCAAACATCTCTACTCTGTCTGACGAGTCACAGGATCATAACGGCTATATCTCCGGCATAAACGCCCAACCGCCGGTAAAGACCTGTTCTCCGAGCTGAATAAACGGCGGGGCAAGGGTGGAAACATCACGCTGGAGATCGAGACCGGCCGGGAGCGGCTGCGTGGTCGAAGCAAAGATCAGCAGGGAGACGATGATCACTCCCTGAATCAGCCCGAACAGCCCCCCCGCCACACGATTCAGGCCACCGACATACATCAGTTTGACATAGCGCGACAGCACCATCCCGATCAGCCCGAACATCAGCATGGTCAGCAGAAATATAGCCAGAAAAGCGAGAACAGCACAAAGCTGTTCCGGCAGAGAGAAGGCGATCACCATCCGGGTCGCCAAAGGTTGACTGAAATTAAGTGCCAGCAAGGCTCCGGCAAGCAGTCCGACCAGGGTGCAGAGCTCCTTCATCAGACCACGCAACAGCCCCTTGAGGGTAAACGCTCCGAGAATGACGAGAATAAGGATGTCGAAAATATTCATCGATCCCTCAAGAAACCTGAATTCATGACTCTTTTCGAGCCTTTTTTGCATCAAGATTGAACGGTTACAACGATTGCGCTCTTTTGCCCGGAGGCTGTAAAGCCTTCTTTTCGCTGACAATCCGAAAAAAAGAGGGGGCTGTCATCAGGAGCATAAGCGAGCTTTGACCAGAGTGCTGACCAGCTTCCCATCGGCCTGCCCCAGCGTCTTTTCGGTCAGCACTTTCATGACCCGCCCCATATCCTTCATCGAGGTGGCGCCGAGCTCGGCAACAACGGCATCGACCAGTTCGCGAACCTGCTCCTCGCTCAACTGGGGAGGGAGAAACGACTGTAAAATAATGAGTTCCGCCTCCTCCTTGGCGGCCAGCTCCAGCCGATCGCCGTTGCGAAACGCTTCAGCCGCTTCCCGACGCTGCTTGACCAGAGTCGAGATGATGGAAGTTACGGCGGCGTCATCGAGTCCCCTACCAGCTTCGATCTCTTTATTCTTGATGGCGGAGAGGGTCATTCGTACCGTGCCGAGACGGACCGCATCTCTGGCTTTCATCGCCTCTTTCATGGCGGTGGTCAATGTCGCTTTGAGACTCATAACAGCTATCCTTTATCCTTAAATTAACTTTTTTGTGTTGCTTACTTCGCTCCACCAAAGAGCGATGAAACAAGGGTATAATCAATCTCACGCCCGTTCGCGCTGCTCACTCAAGGCGCAAAGAAAAGTTTAGGTTACAGGTTAATCCTTGGCGACTTTGTGGCTTTGTGTGAGACAGGATTTTGCTTTTTATCCTTAAGTTGAGATCCTGTCACCAAATCGAAACGATATGTAATACTGTAATCAGAGCTCAGGTTGGGTCAAATAGACCACCCTATAACTTTAAATTAAGAGCGGCTCGCTTTTTCGTCGATGCCGGAGATCCCGAAACGACGCTGCAATTCAGCATAAATCTGCTCCGGCGGCAGGTCGTAGTAACCGAGCAGGACGATCGTGTGAAACCAGAGGTCGGCAACTTCACTGACGATCTCCTTTTCGACTCCCCCTTTGCCGGCAATGGCGACTTCGGTCGCCTCCTCGCCAACTTTGCCGAGCACCTTGTCGAGCCCCTTGGCATAAAGCGACGCCACGTAGGAGCTGCTGGCATCGGCCTGTTTACGCTGCAATACAATCTCGTAGAGCTGACTCAGGATATCATCCGACTGACCGGCATCACTCATCGTCTTTTCTCCTCGGTTCGAACGGACGGACTGGCACGTTATGCTCGGCCAGATACTCTTTACATTCACCGATACTGTATTCTTGAAAATGGAAGATGCTGGCCGCCAGGGCGGCACTCGCTCCCCCTTCGACCAACCCTTCACGGATATGCTCCAGATTACCGACCCCCCCCGAGGCGATCACCGGGATCGAAACCCGGTCAGAGACAGCGCGAGTCAATGCGATATCGTAGCCATCTTTGGTCCCGTCACAATCCATCGAGGTCAGAAGGATCTCGCCACACCCGTATTCGTCCATCCTTGCCGCCCATTCAATAACGTCGATCCCGGTCGGTTGACGTCCGCCGTGGGTGTAAACCTCCCACCGCGGCGGATCACTCTCTGGCACGCGGCGGGCATCGATCGCAACAACGATGCACTGCGATCCGAACCGCTGCGCCGCCTCGCGTACAAACTCGGGGCGGTCGACAGCTGCCGTATTGATCGAGACCTTATCAGCCCCGGCATTGAGCAGATTGCGGATATCGGCGACTTCACGCACCCCGCCGCCGACGGTCAACGGCATAAAGACCCGCTCGGCGGTCTCGCGAACCACGTCCAGGATGATATTGCGTTTGTCGCTTGAAGCCGTAATGTCGAGAAAGGTCAGCTCGTCGGCCCCCTGGTTGCAGTAGGCCTCAGCCGCCTCCACCGGATCACCGGCATCGCGCAGACCGACAAAATTAACCCCCTTGACCACCCGGCCATCCTTGACATCAAGACAGGGGATAATCCGCTTGGTCAACATTTAGCAGATCTCCCCTCTGGTCAACGCCACAGCTGCACGCAAATCGATTGCACCGGAATAG
>JACUTX010000125.1 GCA_014859615.1 Desulfuromonadales bacterium
GACATGGTCCGATTGGTAAAGTTGTAGAGGTTATGGGCGACTATATGGCGCCCGCCGTTACGCTGGAGAAAGATGATACCACCGACCCGTACGCCGAGCGCGAAGCGGTCTTCTACGAGCGGATGTTTTTGCTGGAGACCGGTCTGCAGCTGTTCAACAGCCTGTTTGCGACCTTTTTGCAGCAGCGACTCGGCGGGAGCTGGGGGGATAAAGAGCAGGAGATTCGCGCCGCGCTGGCGAAGAGTTAAAAAAAACCCTTTTAATGCAGGACCTCCAGCTCAACCTTGCGATACAGGTTGTTGTCCTCGCGACTGATGCGATCGAGCAAAAAGGTGAGCAGCGACAAGGTCTGGGCGATAAAATCGTCCGGGCGCTGTTCAATGGCGTCTCTTTGCAGCCAAAATGTTTGATACTTCTCGATCTCTGTAAAGATATCAGCCGCTTCGCCGATCAGACGGCTCGCCTCACCGGCAATCCGCAGATTCTCATGCTGACACAGACTGACATGCAGAGCGTCGTTTTCGAGTGAATTGTGGATTCTCAGACGGATCAGGAGATTGTAGAGTTTTCGACGAACGCTCGTGGCGTCTGCCGCAAGTTGCATGTTATTAAGATCGACTGAAATATCGGAGGCAAGCTGTCTGATCTGATCATGTTGCTGACGGAAAGTAGAGATAAGATTCATAACGTAACCCCCCGGCCCATGAATAGAACTGAATTTAGAAGATAGCGGCCACAAGAGCGATGTCAAGTCGCTTTTTTAACGGCTGCGGGGAGTGTTCAGGATTAAAATTATGAATTGATCAATAATACTGTGCTGATAATAGCGAAGAGCAAAAAATTATTTAAAAAAATGACTCAGTACTATTGAGAATTATAAGCAAGACTTTATAAATGTTGGCATCCCAAAGATGACGCACTCAAAGGATCCAGTATTTTAATGCTTTATAAACTGATTCCCGATTACCTCCTCGGGAATGACATACAAAATAAACCTTGAAACACCAGATTGTCATCCCCGAATGATTCTATCGGGGATCCAGTATTTTCAATTTTCAGAAACTGGATTCCCGATGACCCCCTCGGGAATGACAATCTTTTCGCTTTCGTCAAAAAAAATCACGCATCCCCGAACAGAGATTCGGGGATGCGAGATTAATCAGCTCGGCTAGTCGATGTGCCGGTTATTTGATGACTTCCCCACCACCTCTTCACGGGTAAAGACCGCCTTCAGAATCTGTCCGGCACCGGTAATATTCTCCTGCGCCCCTTCCTGACGATCGACCAGGGTGACGATGCCGACAACCTTGAGCCCCTCTTCTTCGGCCCGTGCCACCGCTTTCAGTGACGAATCACCGGTCGTGGTCACATCTTCGACAATAACGACCCGTGAACCCGGGGGGAGATTCTTGCGCCCTTCGAGCCACTGACCGGTGCCGTGCCCTTTGGGCTCCTTGCGAATAATAAAGGCATGCACCGGAGTCCCTTCGAGAGCGGCGGCGATGGAGGTTGCAGTGGCGATCGGATCGGCTCCGAGGGTAAGCCCGCCGACCCCGTCGATCGGGCCGTCAAAGCTCTTCACCACTTCCCAGAACGCCTTGCCGACTAGAAGACCGCCGGTGCGATGCAGACAGGTCTGCTTCCCGTCGAAATAAAAATTACTTTTACGGCCGGAGGCGAGTGTCACCTCACGCTCTTCGTAAGAGAGATCCCGGACAATCTGTATCAGTTCGCTGCGTTCTGCTGAAGTCATTTTTTCTCCTTCGAAATAATATGAACAATACCGAATTAAATTGCTGTTTTATAAAGAGAACTGTCTTTATGGTCTTCAAACCTCAAGCAATTTAGCCGCGGATAAGGTCTGATAACATCTGATAAATTTTAAATCACATCCCGTAAAGTCTTTAACCTTCTCTCGCCTGTTCACTTCGTTCACTCAAGCCGCAAAGGCGCAAAGGTAAACAGAAAATCATTGGTTTCAGGTTTAACCAAGAATCAGGCCTTTGCCCTTCTTTGCGTTCTTCGCGGCTTTGCGTGAGGCAGCCTTGCTTCTGAATTGTCATCCCCGAATGACGCTATCAAAGGATCCAGCATTTTCAATTTTTTATAAACTGGATTCCCGATCATAATCGCCTTGGGAGTGATAAAATGGTTGTTGCCTTTGACTCTCTTTGTGTTCTTCGTGTCTTCGTGTGAGACAGCCTTTAAAACAGTCCCAGCTGACTATCCGACTTCATCTTCGGGAAACGGATCGGATATGTGCCGGTAAAACAGGCGTCGCAGTAGGGGCAATCGCCGGTGGTCGGGCAACTGACCGTCTCACGCATCCCTTCAACCGAGAGGTACCCGAGGGAATCGGCGGTGATATATTTGGTGATCTCCTCAATATTGTGTGACGAGGCGATCAGCTCTTTGCGGGTCGGGGTGTCGATGCCGTAGTAGCAGGGGAAAGCGGTCGGCGGACTGGAGATGCGCATATGCACCTCTTTGGCACCGGCATCGCGAACCATCTTAACGATCTTGCGCGAGGTGGTGCCGCGAACGATCGAATCGTCGACCACAATCACCCGCTTGCCGGCCATCACCTCACGGACCGGGTTGAGCTTGATCTTCACCCCGAAGTGGCGAATCGACTGGGCAGGTTCGATAAACGTACGGCCGACATAATGATTACGTATCATCCCGAGCTGAAACGGGATCCCTGATTCTTCGGCGTAGCCGATCGCGGCCGGCATCCCCGAATCGGGGATCGCAATCACCACATCGGCATCGACCGCATGCTCCCGGGCCAGACTCTGGCCAAACTTTTTACGGACATTGTAAACTTCGTGGCCGAAGATGGTGCTGTCGGGGCGGGCGAAGTAGATATATTCAAAAATACAGGGAGTCGGCTTGACCACGTCAAACGGGTGGTAGGAGGTCATCCCGTCTTTATCGATCACCACCATCTCACCCGGTTCGATCTCACGGATGAATTCCGCTTCAATCAAATCGAAAGCGCAGGTCTCCGAAGCAATGACAACGGCGCCATCGAGCTTGCCGAGACAAAGGGGGCGAAAGCCGTTCGGATCGCGTACCGCAACCAGGCGGGTTTCGGTCAGCAAGACCAGACTGTAAGCCCCGCGCACCTGCTGCAGCGCCTCGACGACTCGATCGGAGAGACTTTCGGACTTGGCTCTGGCGAGAAGATGGACGATCACTTCCGTATCGGCGGAAGTCGAGAAGATCGAACCGGCGAGTTCGAGCTGATTGCGAACCACATCGGCATTGACCAGGTTGCCGTTGTGAGCGATAGCGATGCTGCCACGATGATAATCGACATTGATCGGTTGACAGTTGCGGACATCGGTGCCGCCGGAGGTCGAATAACGGACGTGACCGATGGCAGATCTCCCGGCGAGATCGTTGAAGATCGAATCGTTTTTGAACACATCGGCAACTTTTCCGTAGCTCTTGTGCGCGCGCAGCAACTTCCCGTCGGAGGCGACAATGCCGCAACTCTCCTGACCGCGATGCTGCAGGGCGTAGAGACCGAGATAAGTGAGATTCGCCGCTTCCGGATGTCCGAAAATACCAAAGACGCCGCATTCATCGTTCAACTTATCAAACATATTTTGATAACTCCTTGCCTAAAAAGGCAGAAGAAGGTTTCGTTCAATTTCGATATAAAACTGAACGGTCTCTCTCTTTAAAGAATTTCCCGGCGAATAAAATCGATCGCATTACGATACAGCCACAACCCCATCCCCTCTTCCGGCAGCTCGCGCTCACGGGTCCAGCGCGGATGATGAGTGCGATGCGTGTACGCTTCGGGATGAGGCATCAGACCAAACAGACGGCCGCTCTCGTCACAAAGAGCAGCGATGGCGCGACTCGAACCGTTCGGGTTGTGCGGATAGTCCATGGTGCTCGCACCGGTCGCATCGGCATAACAGAGCACAGCGAGATGCTTATCAGTAATGATATCGAGAATCGCCGGCGCGGCAAAAAATTTCCCTTCGCCGTGACGAACCGGCAGATAGAGCGATTCCAGGTCGCGGGTGTAGATACATGGGGAGTTTTGATCCGCTTTAAGATAGGTCCAGCGATCTTCAAAGCGGCCACTGTCGTTATGGGTGAGGGTGGCGCTCTGGGTCTGATAATCGCCGCCAATCGCCGGCAGAAGCCCCATCTTGACCATCAGTTGAAAGCCGTTGCAGACCCCCATCACCAGCTTGCCGTCGGCGATAAACTGCTGCAGCTGATCGAGAAGCGAGGTGTCACTCCCTTTTACCGCAGCATGGCGCAGACGATTGGCACCGGCCTTGGCGCTACCGAGGTCATCCCCGTCGAGAAACCCGCCCGCCAGGTTGAGGAAATGATAGTCATTGAGGGTGACGCGACCGGCCAGAAGTTCGGCGATATGGACAATATCGACCACGTCGCTGCCGGCCAGACGACAGGCGTTGGCAACTTCGCGCTCACAATTGGTGCCGTTTCCGGCGATTACAATACTCTTAACAGCTTTGCTCATCCTACAGCTCCCTGAGCGGCGCTTGCCACGCCTGTTTGAGATCTTGAAGTTTGGCTTTTAACAGCGTCTGGTCGTCGACACCGGTGATGGTGAGAATCGGCTCGACGACAACGTCACCGATGCAGACGCAGGACTGACCGGCAAAGAGCGTCTCGAAGGCGTCGGCATGGTCAGAAGCGACGGTCACCAGCAGGCGACTCTGTGACTCGGAGAAGAGGAGCGTATCGCTGCGCAGCCCGGATACCGTCAGAAGCGGGGCGAGATCGATCTGCATCCCGAAGCCTCCGGCAAAGGCGGTTTCAGCCAGAGCAACAGCGAGGCCGCCATCGGAAAGATCATGACACGAGGCGATCAGTTCCTGCTTTTGGGCGGCATTGACGGTACGATAACGCTGCATGGCGACAGCCGCATCGACCTGCGGCACATTCCGTCCGAGATACCCCTGCATATCATAATATTCAGAAGCGCCGAGTTCATCGCGGGTGACGCCGAGGAGATATACCTTGTCGCCCGCCGCCTTGGCATCCATGGTGGTCGCTTTGCGGATATCGTTAATTTTGCCGATGACGGAAAAGAGGACCGTCGGCGGAATCGAAATTTTTGTGTCGCCGATCTGATAATCGTTCTTCATCGAATCTTTACCGGAAATCAGTGGTACCCCGAAAGCGAGGCAGTAATCATACAGCGCCTTGTTGGCCCGGACCAGCTGTGCGGCCTTATATGGGCCGTCGGGTGTCTTGTCACTCAAAACCGGGTCACACCAGCAGAAATTATCGAGACCGGCAACGTGCTCAAGATTCCCGCCAGTGGCGACATAATTACGCAGCCCCTCATCGATGGCGCTCGCCATCATGTGATAGGTGTCGATATCGGAGTAACGCGGACAGATCCCGTGTGCAACCACAATCCCTTCGAACGAATCGAACAGCGGCCGGACAACAGCAGCATCAGACGGGCCATCGTTGGCAGCGCCGGTCAGCGGCTTGACAACAGTACCGGCCTGAACTTCATGATCGTAGCGGCGCACGACCGACTCTTTGGAACAGATATTGAGCCGACCGAGAAGCTGCTTGAGAACCGCTTCGAGATCGGACGGCACGGCAAACTGTGGCTCGGTGTGCGGCTTCTCTTCCCAGATTGCCGGAATAAGCAGCTGCGGGACGCCGTTATGGATAAAATCCATATCGAGGCAGGTGACGGTTTTCCCCTCATAAAGACAGTGAAACAGACCGTTGTCGGTAAAGATGCCGAGATCCGACGCTTCGACATCCATCTCTCTGGCCAGAGCGAAGAACGGTTCGAGTTTATCCGGGGGGACAGCCAGAGTCATCCTCTCCTGTGCTTCGGAGATCAGAATCTCCCACGGCTGCAGACCGGGATATTTGAGCGGGGCACGATCGAGATGCATCTCGAAACCACCGGTAAACTCCCCCATCTCGCCGACCGACGACGACAAGCCACCGGCGCCGTTGTCGGTAATGGCGTTGTAAAGGCCGCGATCGCGGGCGATAATCAAAAAATCGAACATCCGCTTCTGGGTGATCGGATCACCGATCTGCACCGCTGTGACAGGGGAATTTTCGTGCAGCTCTTCTGAAGAGAACGTAGCGCCGTGGATGCCGTCTTTGCCGATGCGGCCACCGGTCATGATGATATGATCACCGACCAGCGCCTTTTTTTCGTGTCCCGGTCTGCCGTTGAGCGTGCGCGGCATCAGTGCCCCGGTGCCACAGTAGACCAGCGGCTTGCCAGCAAAGCGAGAATCAAACTGGATGGAGCCGTTAACCGTCGGGATCCCCGATTTATTCCCCCCGTGTTCGACCCCTTCGACCACCCCTTCAAAGATCCGGCGCGGATGAAGCAGACGCGGCGGAAGCGGTTGGTCGTAAAAAGGGGAAGCGAAGCAGAAGACATCGGTATTAAAGATCAGTCGTGCTCCCATACCGGTGCCGAACGGATCACGATTACAGCCGACGATTCCGGTCAGAGCACCGCCGTACGGATCGAGCGCACTCGGGGAATTGTGTGTTTCGACCTTGAAAACCATACTCCAGTCGTCGTTGAATTTGACGACCCCGGCGTTATCCTTGAAGACCGACAGACAGATGTCATCGGCACCGCGAGCAGCGCGAATATCGGCCGTCGCCTGCATGATGTACGATTTGAACAGGGAGTTGATAATCTCTTTGTTCCCCGTGCCGTCATCATATTCAATTCTGGCGGAAAAAATCTTGTGTTTGCAGTGCTCGCTCCAGGTCTGGGCGAGCGCTTCGAGCTCGGCGTCGGTCAGTTTATCACCGAGACCGTACTGTTTGCGTTTCGCAATCACTTCAGGGTCACGGATGTGGGCGGCGATGGTCTTCATCTCTTCAAGATTGAGCGCCAGCATACCGTCGCGGCTGATCTGCAGCAGCGCCTCATCACTCACATCCAGATCGATCAGAGCCCCTTCTGGCCGGCTCCCGACCGCGACTTTCGGCGTAGTCGCCACAATACCCCCTGCCTGTTTGAAGGCGGCAGCATCCATGATCGTCCAGCGTTGAATCAGACCGTTGGCTAAAAATCCGCTCGCGATCTTTTCAGCCAGCGGGTGATCGAGCTGGCCATTGAGTAAATACTGCACCGAGGTGTAGACCGCTTCACCGGCGGCAAACAGACGCCCGGTCTGGTACTGTATCGCCTCCCGGGCCGTACGACCGACATTATCGGTGACACCGGGACGAAAACCGACCTCAATCAGCATATCGAACGCAGCAGCCAGCGGTTGATCGACCACAAAATCCTGGATGATCGGATCACTGAACGGACCGGCCGCAGCCGCGACAATCTCAGCGGGACTGAGCTGCGCATCGACGGTATAGACATCGACAGTCCGAACCGAATCGAGCTCGATTCCGAGATGTTCCCTGATCTGGCGCTTCACCCGCTCACCACGGGCGTCGATCACACCTTGCTTCAGGCCGACCAATATCCGGTTTGCCATTTAAAACTCCTTACAATCTCTATATTTCAGAAGTGAAAATTGCAGATAACTGCAAA
>JACUTX010000126.1 GCA_014859615.1 Desulfuromonadales bacterium
TCTGATCTCGGCAGCTTTACTCAGGAGATACTGGATGAGCAGAGCTGGCCGGAAGAGATTGCGCTGGAGCTGAATCTGACTGCCGGTCTGGTTGTCGCGGTCGACCCGGAACGGCTACGCAGGGCGTTTATCAATGTTTTTTCGAATGCTGTTCAATCGTTCACGGGGGAAAAGAGGGGGGATGAAAAATTGTCGATCACTCTGCTTCCGGCCGGGAAGAGAGTTCAGCTTGTGGTGATGGACAATGGTTCGGGTATTTCAGACGAAGTGATGCCCCGGATTTTTGAACCGATGTTCAGCACCAAAAACTTTGGCGTCGGGCTGGGGATGGCGATTGTGAAAAATATTATGGAAGAACAGGGTGGGGGGGTTGAGATCGTCAGTCAACCCGGAAGAGGGACGTCAGTGACGCTCTGTTTGCCGCGATATTATAATGTCTCTGGCAGCGATTGACCCGAGCGTAGAAAACAGTAAATTTAAAAGAACTCTGCCGACCGATGAAAGAAAAAATTTTATGACAGCGTCTGTTCTGTTAGTCGAAGATGATCACGATTTTGCCACCAGTCTCGTCATTGCTCTTGGTTTGATCGATATTGATGTTGTCAGGGCTGAATCGGCCGAACGGGCACTTGAGCTGTTTGCCCCCGAGGCCCAGAGATTTCGTCTGGTCTTTTGCGATATCAAACTGCCGGGTCTTGACGGAATCAGCTGCCTGGAAAAGCTGCGTGCTCTTAAACCGGATCTGGTCGGCGTGGTGATGACCGGTTTTCGTGATGAAGCTTTGTTTGAACGCGCCCGAAACGCCGGAGCGGTTGATATTCTGCTTAAACCGTTCAAAATGAGTAGTTTTATGGCGCTGGCTAAAAAATATATTGAGAGTTAAGCAGAGCGGACGGTAACAACCGAAACTATGATAATTCAACCTGAAACAGCTCCGTCTGCGCGACTTCTTGTCGTTGATGATGATGTCGATTTTTCTGCGAGCATCAAGGCTCTGGTCGAGATCGAAGGGTACCTGGTCGAGACGGCGAACAGTGTCTATACTGCTTTGCAGCGTCTGCATGAATTTAATCCGGATATTGCCCTGGTCGATTTACGCCTCGGTGCCGAGGAGGGGACAGAGCTGGTCGAAAAGATGACCCGCCTCTCCCCGGATCTGATCTGCGTGATGGTCACGGCCCATTCCGATACGGATTCAGTGATTGCCGCCCTGCATAGCGGCGTTTACGATTTTTTACGTAAACCGTTTGAGGGGCGAGAGTTATTTGCAGTTCTGCGCCGCTGCTCTGAGAAGTACCATCTGCTTCGTGAGAAGCGCGAGGTCGATCAGGCGTTGCATGAAAGTGACACCCGTTTTCGGGCCGCGTTTGAAGTCAGTCCGGATGCGATCATCATGTCCAGGATGGATGGAACCATTATTGACGTCAACCCTGGTTTTGAACGGCTGACCGGACATCGGCTTAAAAATGTCGTTGGCAAAAATGCTATGGCGATCGGCCTCTGGAAAGAGCCGCAGGAACGGATAAAACTGCTCGATCATATTGGTGAATACGGCTATGCCAACAATATTGTCGCCGAGTTTCGTATGTTCGACGGGACGATCCGGACCGGTCTGGTCTCTGCGCGCACCGTCATGCTGAACAAAGACCTCTGCGTGCACTATGTTGTCCGCGATGTTCATGACATCATGCTTCGTGAAAAGGCGCTGGCGGCGAGTGAAGAGCGTTATCGACAGATGAGCCAGGAGTTCAGTGCTGTTCTCGATGGCGTTCAGGATGCCATGATGCTGATCGATGCGGATTTGAAGATTGTCTGGGCCAATAAGGGGGCCGGGAAGCATTTCGGTTTCATTCCGACGGCGATGAAAGGGGTCCTTTGTCAAAAGATATGGTCGCACGCCGATGCAGAGTGCCAGAAATCGTTGCAAGAGGTTTTTACCGGTGGAAAAACTGAGGACATCATACAAAAAATGCCAGATGGCCGCATCATGGGGGTCAAGAGTTTTCCGGTCAGAGACGATCAGGGGGCGGTCATAAATGTTGTGCAGATCGCCAGCGACCTGACCGAGAAGATGCGACTACGTGAGGAGTCGACACGGTCCGCACACCTGGCGGCCATCGGTGAACTGGCGGCTGGTGTTGCTCATGAGGTCAATAACCCGATCGGGATGATGCTGCTCGATCTCCCGCTGCTCAAGGATGTGTTCAGCGAATTGATTCCGCTGGTTAAGGAACACCCTGGGCTGCAAAAGGACCAGAAAATTGCCGGCTTGCCACTGGAAAAAGTGCTCAGGGAAATCCCTGCCGTGATTGATGAGGTGTTTGAAGGGGCACTTAAAGTCAAAAGGATTGTCGAGGAGTTGCGTGATTTTTCTCGGCCGACCCGGGGGCTCATGGAGCCGGTCGATATTAATGAGGTTGCACGCAAGGCGGTTCGAATGGTGCGCAATCCGTTAAAAAATGCGACAGATGCCTTCATCGAAACCTACTCTTGTCCTCTCCTCTACACGCTGGGGGACCCGCACCGTCTGGAACAGGTTGTGGTTAATCTCCTGCTCAATGCCTGTCAGGCGCTGACGGAAAAGAGCGCGAAGATTTCGATCGAAACAAAATTATCTCCGGCCGGCGGAGCCGTCCAGCTGATCGTAAAGGACGAGGGGTGCGGCGTCGATGCAACACAGATTAAAAATATGACCAACCCCTTTGTAACCTCAAAACGGGAGGCCGGAGGGACCGGTCTCGGGCTCTCTGTTTCGTCCCGTATTGTCAGTGAACATCACGGGTTGCTCGTGTTTGAGTCAGTGCCAGGAGAGGGGACAACGGTTGTTGTTGAACTGCCGATCGTCAAGCCGGAGGAGAAATGATGTCTGACAATTACAGTCGCTATACGGTGCTGATTGTCGACGACGAGCCGTCGTGGCTGCGGGCGATGGATCTTGCTCTTGAGCGGACTCTCGGGACAAAAAATCTGCTCTGTTCCGACAGCAGCGAAGCGATGGCTCTTTTGGCACGTCAACCGGTGAGTCTGATTCTCCTCGATGTGACCATGCCGCATATCTCTGGAGACGAGCTTCTGGAGACGATCAAGGCGGTTCATCCGCATCTGCCGGTGATCATAACGACCGGTCTGGTGCAGGTTGAGCTGGCGGTTGAGTGCATGAAACGGGGCGCGTTCGATTATTTTGTCAAGACGACCGAAACGGATCGTATTATGAACGGCGTACGCCGTGCATTTGAAATGACTGATTTGCGCCTGGAAAACCGCCGTTTGCGCGAACATTTTCTGCAGGAAGAGTTGGAGCATCCTGAAGATTTTACCGGCCTGATTACGACCAGCCCCAAGATGCGAGCTGTCTGCCAGTATATCGAAGCGATTGCACAGAGTCCGGAGCCGGTCCTGATCCTGGGAGAGAGCGGTGTCGGCAAAGAGTTGGTCGCCCGGGCTGTGCACACGGCCGGGCGTAGTGGAGGTCCGTGGGTTGCAGTCAATATTGCCGGACTCGATGACAATGTTTTTTCCGATACGCTGTTCGGTCATATCAAGGGGGCATATACCGGTGCCGATAAATCCCGATCTGGCGTGATTGAAGAGGCTGCCGGCGGCACGCTGTTTCTGGATGAAATCGGAGATCTAAGCCCGGTGTCGCAGGTTAAACTTCTGCGTCTGTTGCAAGAGGGGGATTATTATCCGCTCGGCAGCGATACACCAAAACAGCACCGCACCCGGTTTGTATTCGCGACCAATCGTGATCTTGCCGCGCTGCAGGCCAGCGGCGGTTTTCGACCGGATCTCTATTACCGGCTCAATGCGTACCGGATCGCCCTTCCTCCACTGCGTGAGCGTCCCGAGGATATTCCGCTTCTGCTCGACCAGTTTCTTGATGAGGCCGCCACCTCCCTGCAGAAGCAGAAGCCGACGGTCGCAGCAGAGTTGGTTTCGCTTTTACAGCGTTACCCCTTCCCCGGAAATATCCGGGAGATGCGGGCGATGATTTTTGAGGCGCTCAGTCTGCACAAAGGCGGCCCTTTAAAAATAGCGGCCGTTCAGGCGTCGCCAGGACGAGGGCTTGATCTCCCTCTGTCGGCGTCGACTCCCGCTGCAGATGCGGCTGATCTGCCGTCAACCATCCAGTACCCTGCTGCGTTGCCTACCCTCAAAGAATCGGCCGATCTTCTGGTTGACGAAGCGCTGCGCCGCACAAATCATAACCAGACCCAGGCAGCCCGTCTGCTCGGCATCTCCCGCCCGGCACTGAGCAAGCGCCTTAAAATCCGCTCCTGATCGTAACGGATGGTGGCGGGATCGGCAGCCATGAAAGAATTGGGGGGGTAACAAAAGTTGACCGGTAATTATGGTTACGTTTTGTTTAACTTTCCGTAATTAATCGTTTTTCCTGTTTTGACAACCATCACGCCCGTAACTTTTGTTACGGGCGTGTTTTGTTTTTTACTCTTATCGTTTCTGAATAAATGGTTCAAATTCGGCAACTTATACTGATTCCTTTGAGTTGGCATCACTATTGCTCTCATTAGAAAGAAACAGATAGCGCAGGCAGGAGATCGGCATGAGGTCCAGGGTTATTCTACTTGGCAGTAAAGGTGAAACACATCCCGCGATCTGCTTCGCTCTGGACGTGGCACGATGCGAATACCGGATCGTTTTTGATGAGAGTGAACTGCTCAATCTTCAGAAGATAGCGCAGCAGACCGGGGAACTCTTTGATGCACTGTTGGTCGATACCCCTTATCTCAACGTCGATCTTGTCTGGCTGGTTGAAGAGTGGCAGAGACTTGAGATGCAGATACCGATTGTTTTTGTCAAACGGACAGAGCCGTTGACAAGAGTCGTTCTCTCACTGCTGCAGAGGTTTGCGCATCTGAATCTGCACTTAAGTGAACCGACTGATGTCGCTGATCTGGTTCTTTTGCTGACGGCGCAACGTCAAGCTTGTAATAAATATTTAAATAAAACAGATAACCGGGGAAAAACCGGTTGGAGATGGCAATGGAAAAAACGATCTTAACGGTTGATGATTCATCAACCGTTCGTGCGATTTTATCAACAATGCTGCTGGATGCTGGCTACAAGGTGATCGAAGCGGTCGATGGGCAGGATGCAATTGAACAGCTGGAAAAGAGGCAGATCAGTATGCTGATTACCGATCTGAATATGCCACGGGTGGATGGGCTTGATCTGATTCGCCATGTACGTCGCAGTGCCGGACGCCGGTTTATGCCGATCATCATGCTCACCAGTGAAGGTGACGATGTGAAGAGGCAGGCTGGGAAAACTGCCGGAGCTTCAGGGTGGATCATGAAGCCGTTTAAATCGGAGCAGTTGATGAAGGTGGTTAAAATGGTTCTGGCCTGATTGACGTTGCCGATAAATAGAAACAGGAGATGAAGCAGATGGAAGCGTTGCAACTTACAAATCAATATCTCACCTTCAGACTCGATGGCGATCTGTTTGCGGTCGATGTCAGCAAAGCGCGCGAAGTTCTCGATTTTGCCGATGTAACCCGGGTCCCGCAGACGCCGGATTACATGCTCGGCGTGATCAATCTGCGTGGCAACGTGGTGCCGGTGATCAATCTGCGCCGAAAGTTCGGGATGGACGACGCCGAACGGACCGTCGACACCTGCATCATCGTCATTGAGATTGAGCTCAAAGATGAGACGGTCGTTATCGGGGTCGTGGCCGACGCGGTTCAGGAAGTCCTCGATCTGGATGCCGGACAGATAGCACCACCACCGCGGCTCGGAACCCGTCTGAATACCGAATTTATCAGAGGGATGGGGAATTTAAACGATCAATTTATTATTCTGCTCGATATCGATCGGGTCTTTACGCACGAAGAAATCGCTGTGATCGATCAGAGCGCGTAAATTTTAAGTCATGCATTCAAAAGGGGCTGCTGATTCAAGCGGCATTTATTTTGACTGAGTACGTACAGAAATGGGAGAAGGTATCACATGCGTAAAATTAATCTTAAATTGACTCACAAGCTGGCTGGCCTGGTCTGTCTCTGTCTGTTGACAATCGTCCTGGTGGCCGGAGCGTTTCTACTGGTCAATCGTAATCTGATGATGACCGACCGGATGGATCAAATTCAGAATCTGGTTGAAACGGCCCACGCGATCGTTGCAGCGAATCGGCTGGAAGTGATGGAAGGGGATATGACCGAAGAACAGGCGAAAGCCGTCTCATTATCGACCATTGAGCAGATGCGCTACGATGGCGACAGCGGTTATCTCTGGGTCAACGACATGGAACCGCGGATGATCATGCACCCTTTTACTAAAAATCTGGAAGGAGAGAGCCTGGTCGATTACAAAGATCCGAACGGAACGCACCTGTTTATCGAGATGGTGCAGGAAGTCGAGAAAAGGGGGGGCGGTTTTGTAAACTATGTCTGGCAAAAAGGGAACGACGGTACCAACCTGCAGCCGAAAATATCGTATGTCAAAGGGTTTGAGCCGTGGGGGTGGGTGATCGGAACCGGGATCTATGTCGACGATGTTTCGTCGGCCTTCTTCCAGCATGCCATCAATGCCGCCATCGTGATTGTATTGATTGTCATTCTCCTCTCCGTGATTGCCTATCTCATTGCCAAGACCATTACCCGGCCACTGCAGCAGGCGGTGTCGCTGGCCGATGCGCTTGCACAAGGGGATATGTCCGGTGAGATAGAGGCCCGGTCGCAGGATGAAGTCGGCAAGCTTCTCCTTTCGATGCAGAAGATGGTCGCGTCGCTGCGCGGGGTTGCTGCGGTGGCCGAGCAGATCGCCAGCGGGAATCTGGATGTGAAGATTGAGCCCCGTTCGGATAAGGATGAACTGTTGCTCTCCCTGCAGACGATGACCGGAAGGCTGGCAGAGGTTGTCAGCGGCGTCAAGGCGGCATCCGACAATGTTGCGACCGGCGGCAAGGCGATGAATGACAGCGCCATGCAGATGTCGCAGGGCGCAAGTGAGCAGGCCGCTGCGGCCGAAGAGGCCTCCTCCTCGATTGAACAGATGGCCGCCAATATCCGTCAGAACGCCGATAACGCTATGGAGACGGAAAAGATTGCGATCAAATCGGCCGTTCAGGCGGCCGATGGAGGGATGGCCGTCGACCAGACCGTACAGGCGATGCGTGAGATCGTTGCAAAAATAAATATTATCGAAGAGATCTCCCGGCAGACCAACCTGCTCGCGCTCAATGCTGCTATCGAAGCGGCCCGGGCCGGTGAGCACGGCAGAGGCTTCGCCGTGGTTGCGGCAGAAGTGCGCAAGCTGGCAGAGCGGAGTCAGGTGGCGGCCGGTGAGATCGGAGTCCTCTCCATGAAGAGCGTGTCGGTTGCCGAGAAGGCAGGAGAGTTGCTGAGCCAGATGGTGCCGGATATCAAGCGGACCGCCGAACTGGTGCAGGAGATCGCGGCGTCGAGTCGCGAGCAGGATGCCGGCTCGGATCAGATCAATGTTGCTATCCAGCAGCTCGATAGCGTCATTCAGCAAAATGCCGCCGCCGCCGAAGAGACGGCCGCAACCTC
>JACUTX010000127.1 GCA_014859615.1 Desulfuromonadales bacterium
CGGAACCGGGTTAGGATGTTCTCCGGCAGCGACCAGACCGGCAATGTGCGCCATATCGACCATGACCTTTGCCCCTACTTTGTCGGCTATCTTTCTGAACGGTTCAAACTCAATAGTACGGGGGTAAGCACTCGCTCCGACGACGATCAGCTTCGGTTTGTGCTCGATAGCCAAGCGCTCCACTTCGTCATAATCGATCCGACCAGTCACTTTATCGACACCGTACGGTACAATATTAAACAGTTTGCCGGAAAAATTAACCGGAGAACCGTGAGTCAGATGTCCTCCATGTGACAGGTTCATACCGAGAACGGTATCCCCGGGCTGGCAGACCGTGAAATAGACGGCCATGTTCGCTTGTGAACCGGAATGCGGCTGAACATTGGCATGTTCGGCACCGAACAGTTCACAAGCTCTGTCAATCGCCAACTGCTCCGCCTCATCGACAAATTCACAGCCCCCATAGTAACGTTTGCCAGGATAACCTTCTGCATATTTGTTTGTTAAAACAGAACCTTGAACCTCCAGAACATGTTCACTCACAAAGTTTTCAGAAGCGATAAATTCCAGGTTGTATTCTTGACGACGTGTTTCTTTTTGTATAATTTCAGCTATTTGCGGATCAAACGCTGTGAGTTTCTGCGACATGACTTCCTCCAGGCTCTATTACCAAAAAATCAAGGGCAGGCGTTTAGGCCTGCCCACGTTTAACGTTTAAAAACGCCCGGCCTGAATCTCTTTTTCCAATCGGGCAATTTTATCAAGTCGGAGCTGATGACGCCCCCCCTCATATTCAACAGTTCTCCAGATTTCAACCAGACGGCACGCTTGCTCAGGCTCCATCGTCCGCCCACCTAAAGCGATAATATTGGCGTTATTATGCTGCTTTGACATCTGTGCCGTAAATTCATCGTGGATGACGGCCGCTCGTACTCCCGGAAATTTATTAGCTGCGATCGCTATCCCGATCCCTGTACCACAGACAAGAATACCGCGATCAACTTCACCCCGTGCAATAGCTGAAGCAACCAGCGCCGCAAAATCAGGATAATCGACCGAATCTCCGTTTGATGTTCCAAAATCCTCGACTTCAATACCTGCTGCTGTTAACGAGGCGATCAGAGCCGATTTAGTAGTCAACCCGCCATGATCACTGGCAATAACAATCTTATCGGTCACGTTACACCTTGCGGAAGATAATCGTTGCATTAGTGCCACCGAAGCCGAACGAGTTCGACATAACGACATCAAGAGACGCATCACGGGCCGTGTTCGGTATATAATCGAGATCACATTCAGGATCCGGATCGTCGATGTTGATAGTTGGGGGGACAACACTACGATTTTGCGCCAGAAGGGTAAAAACCGCCTCGAGTCCACCGGCAGCCCCCAGAGCGTGTCCGGTCATACTTTTTGTCGACCCGACCATGAGCTTGTAGGCATGGTCGCCGAAGACAGACTTGATGGCCATCGTCTCACCGATATCGCCAAACGGAGTCGAAGTGCCGTGCGCATTGATATATGAAACCTGCTCAGGATTAACACCGGAACCGTTGAGAGCCATCTTCATACAACGTGCAGCTCCTTCCCCACCAGGAGAGGGCGCCGTCAGATGATAAGCATCAGAAGTGAGACCATAGCCACAAATCTCTGCATAAATCCGTGCACCGCGCTTGACTGCAGATTCCATTTCTTCGAGAACAATCAACCCTGCCCCTTCGGCCATAACAAAACCGTCGCGATTTTTGTCAAACGGGCGACTCGCTGCCTGCGGGTTATCATTACGGGTCGACAACGCTCGCATGACATTAAAACCACCAACACCCAATGGCGTAATGGTCGATTCAGTCCCGCCAGCGATCATCGCATCAGCATCACCACGCTCAATCATCCGATACGCTTCACCAATGGAGTGCGTACCAGAAGCACATGCAGAGACCATCGAAAGATTAGGCCCTTTAGCGCCGATGCGGATAGAGACCTGCCCCGGAGCCAGATTAATAATCAGCATCGGGATAAAAAATGGGGAAATGCGCTTGTACCCTTTTTCGAGCAGCACAGAATGATAATTTTCAATGGTCGGCAGACCACCGAGACCGGAACCGACAACAACACCGACCCGTTCAGCATTCTCCTCCGTGATCTTAAAGCCGGAATCAGCCAGTGCCATATCACAGGCAGCCAAAGCATATTGAATAAACAGATCCATCTTCTTCTGTTCTTTTTTTTCTATAAAATCATCGGCAACAAAATCGGTTACCTCACCAGCAAATTGAGTCGGAAGGTCTGAAGCATCGAATCTGGTAATCGCACCAACTCCTGATTTTCCATTAATCAATGCATCCCAGTTTTTTTCCAAACCTGTTCCGAGTGGCGATACAACGCCGACTCCGGTCACAACAACTCTACGCATCGCGGCTCATCCCTCCGGTTGCTAAAATTTAAGGTACAGACGGTATGACTTTTTCAATCGAAAGATAACTCAGGGAGGAGGTTCCCCTCCCCCCTGAATCGTAGATCAGGAATTACTTTTGACGTAGCTGATTGCATCCTGGACTGTCTGGATTTTCTCAGCGTCTTCATCAGAAATTTCGATATCGAATTCCTCTTCCAAAGCCATAACCAGTTCAACGGTATCGAGTGAATCGGCACCGAGGTCATCCATAAAGGAAGCATTCTCGGTGACTTGCCCTTCATCAACACCCAACTGCTCAGCAACGATCTGCTTGACTTTTTCTTCAATAGACATGTTTTTCTCCTTGTTTGTTAGTCTACCTTACTAGACGCTATTACATGTACATCCCGCCATTTACACCGAGCACTTGCCCGGTTATATATTTAGATCGTTCAGAAGCAAAAAAGAGCACTGCCTCGGCAACATCGTCAGCATCACCCAGAGAACCAAGAGGGATCTGAGCTGCAAGCTCGTCTCGAACCTTATCCGAAAGTTCATCCGTCATGTCAGTCGTAATAAAACCAGGAGTCACCGCATTCACTGTCACATTCCGCTTGGCGAGTTCTCTGGCATTCGACTTGGTCAGGCCAATTAAACCAGCTTTGCTGGCGCAATAGTTTGCCTGTCCGGCATTTCCCATCTCACCGACAACAGACGAAATGTTGATTATGCGCCCATAGCGATTTTTTGTCATTATTTTTGCGGCAGCGCGAGTGCAGATAAAAGCACCTTTGAGATTGATATCGAGGACGCTATCCCAGTCTTCGTCTTTCATCCGCAGGAGCAGGCCGTCATGAGTGATCCCGGCATTATTGACCAGGATATCAACCCGGCCAAACGATTCAACCGCCGCAGCGATCAATTGATTGGCATCCTCGGTCAGTGAAATATCTCCGGCTACAGCGAGAGCCTCACCACCAAAAGCATGAATTTCGGCAACCAGGGCATCGAGTAAAGTCTGATTGCGCGCAGATACGACAATCCTGGCGCCGTTTCTGGCCATCAGCAGCGCGATACTTTTGCCAATACCGCGCGAGGCTCCGGTTACAACAGCAACTTTATCCTTTAACATTTTTCCCCCGACCATTCGATCAGTCTGTGCAAAGAGTTCATGTCTTCAACATTCATAGTCGTCGCAGATTTTTCAATCCGTTTCACCAGACCTGACAAAACTTTTCCCGGACCAAGTTCTATAAATGTGTCGACGCCGAGTTCAACCATACGTGAGACCGAGGCGTCCCAGCGAACCGGTGCGCTGACCTGTGTCACCAGGAGCTCCTGCAGACGTTCAGCTTTAGAGTTTGGCTCTGCCTCAACGTTACTGACGACAGGAATGTTCATCGCAGAGAAATGAATCGCAGCCAGGACATCTTTTAACTTTTCTCCGGCCGAAGTCAATAATGAACAATGAAACGGTGCGCTGACAGGGAGTGGCAGAGCTCTTTTGGCCCCCTTCTCCTTCGCCAGAACCATAGCCCTTTCAACAGCAGCTGTGTGACCGGCAATAACGACCTGCCCCGGACTATTGAAGTTAGCCGCCGATACGATTTCATCTCCCGCTGCTTCTTGACAAACGGCTTGCAGAATTGCAGCGTCGAGACCGATAATAGCAGCCATCGATCCAACCCCGACCGGAACTGCATTCTGCATAAAAGCACCACGTTGACGAACAGTTTTAACTGCGTCGGCAAAACTGATGGCACCGGCAGAGACGAGTGCAGAGTACTCCCCGAGAGAATGTCCGGCTGCATAATCAGCCTTGAGACCGGTCTCCTGTTCCAGAACTCTGAGCGCCGCAATACTGGTGGTCAGAATAGCAGGCTGGGTGACGGTCGTAAGCTTGAGCTCTTCATCCGGGCCATCGAAACAGAGTTGAGCAAGATTGAAGCCGAGGGCATCATTGGCTTCTTCAAAAATATGCCTGGCCACAGGAAAATTATTCGCCAGCTCTTTGCCCATCCCGGAGTGCTGGGCACCCTGACCGGGGAATATAAATGCAAGCATAATTCAAAAAGTCCTTTAACTTTACCAACGCAACAGTGCAGAAGCCCAGGTAAAGCCTCCACCAAAGGCATCAAGAAGAATAATATCGTTCTCCTTAAGACGACCGCCCCGGTTCGCTTCATCCAGTGCCAGCGGAATGGTCGCGGCAGAGGTATTCCCGAAACGATCAACATTTATGTAGACTTTATCAGACGGCAGTTTGAGTCGTTTGGCTGTCGCTTCCAGAATCCGGATATTGGCCTGATGCGGAATAAACAGATCGACATCTGCCATAGTCATACCGTTATGCTCGACAGCTTCAATTGCAACTTCTGTCAACATCCGTACTGCGACCTTGAAAACATCATTCCCCCGCATCTGTAAAAAATAATTGCGATTTTTAAGGGCTTCTTCGGTCGGCATATGCCGTGTACCAAAACCGGGCTGATACAACAATTCCAGATAAGAGCCGTCAGAATGTGAATGAGTCGAAAGGATACCTCTGTCCCCCTCAACCGCTTCAACAACCACCGCACCTGCCGCGTCACCAAACAAGACACAGGTGTTACGGTCTTCCCAGTCAATAATTCGCGACAAAGCCTCGGCACCGATCACCAGCGCCTTTTTGATCCGCCCCGATTTAATCTGGGCTACGGCATTTTCCAACGCAAAGAGAAAACCACTACAAGCGGCTGAGATATCAAATGCCGTCGCATTTTTGGCGCCAATATTTTCTTGGACAATACAGGCTGTCGACGGCCACGGATAATCCGCAGAGATCGTCCCCAGCACAATCAGATCGATTTCTTCAGCCGTAACACCAGCCATCTCCATTGCATTTTTGGCCGCAGTGGTGGCGAGATCAGACGTGTTTTGGTCGTCAGAAATAATATGACGTTCACGAATTCCGGTACGGGTCACAATCCATTCGTCTGAGGTATCAATAAATTTTTCAATATCTGCATTCGTCATCACCTTTTCAGGGACGCAGGAACCGGTGCCAGTGATACGCGCTCTTTTCAAAACAGTCTCCCTTACATTTAAGTGGCAGTGCATTAAATCTTGGCAGCTAACTTTCCATGAACGTTATGCTGAACCGCCTGACTGGCCATATTAATTGCGTTCATGATTGCCTTGGCATTGGAGCCACCGTGGCAGATCATGCCAGCGCCCTGAATTCCAAGCAACGGCGCCCCGCCGTACTCGGCGTAATCGATCCGCTTCTTAAAAGAACTGAACGCCGGTCGTGCCAGTAGATAACCGATTTTAGACAGAAAACTCTTT
Source organism: Desulfuromonadales bacterium (assembly GCA_014859615.1). Taxonomy (GTDB): domain Bacteria; phylum Desulfobacterota; class Desulfuromonadia; order Desulfuromonadales; family UBA2294; genus Kmv16. The sequence goes on from JACUTX010000127.1 coordinate 5,723, forward strand.
TCAATCTCTGTTTTAAGCATCTGAGAGATCGCCTCAGCCAACCCTTCAGTCACTTTCAGAACAACATTTCCGACAAACCCGTCACAAACAACCACGTCGACTTTACCATTATATATGTCACGCCCCTCTATATAACCGACGTAATTAAACGGGGCATTATCGAGGAGATGATGAGTCTCACGGGTCAGGTCGTTCCCCTTCCCCTCTTCTTCGCCGTTCGACAAAAGACCGATCCGTGGCGCTTTTAACCCCATCAATTCGCGCGCATAAACGTCACCCATTGTAGCAAACTGCTGAAGGTGAATCGGTCGGCAATCGACATTGCCACCTGCATCGAGCAACAAGGTATAACGACTCTGGTTCGGAACGACCGTCGCAATTGCGGGTCGGTCAATGCCGGAAATCCGCTTCAACACAAACATGCCGGCTGCCATTGTCGCGCCGGAATTACCGGCACTGACGACAGCATCAGCACGTCCACTCTTGACAAGTTCAAAAGCGACCCGAATTGACGAATCCTTTTTTTTGCGAATAGCATCAGATGCCGAATCGTGCATCCCGACAACTTCAGATGCGTGTTCAACCGCTATACACAGACCGGTACAATCGTGCCCGGCAAGTTCAGCCTGAACGGTCTCAGCGTCGCCAACCAGGAGAATCTTCATTCCCCATTGACGCGCAGCCTTCAGCGCGCCCTCCACGATAACACCAGGGCCATGATCACCACCCATAGCATCTACGGCAACTGTAATTTGATCAGACAACGGTAATCGTCCGATTATTCTTCGTTACCGCTGACATTTTGACCTTTATAGGTCCCGCAACTCGCACACGCACGATGCGGCAGTTTCGGCTCTTTACACTGCGGACAGATCGAAATACCATTCGGGCTAAGAGAATCGTGAGCACGGCGCATATCACGTTTTGATTTCGAGGTTTTCTTCTTTGGTACAGCCATGAGATGTAACTCCTTTCAAGCCCGGATTCAAACCGGGTTGTGTGCATTGGACTATTTCCGATACGATTTACCGGAATCGATTTTTAAATTTTCAAGTACAGAAAAACGGGTGTCAAATTGTGGGGCATTACAGTTACAGGCGGAATAATTAAGATCTGTACCACAATGTAAACAGAGTCCTTTGCACTCTTCGCGGCAAAAAGCCTGAAGCGGCAAGCAGAGAAGCAGCTGTTCAACCAGCGGCACAAAGAGATCAATCTCCTCCCCGGTCAGAAGCACAATGCCGAGGTCGTCAGCAGTCAGTTCAATCTCATCATCAAAACCGACTTCGACCTCAGGGAGCTGTTTGGCATAAGTCAGATCAAAATCAGCTGATACCGGGAGATCAAACAGCTCAAGACACCGGCCACAGGCTAAACGAAGCTGAGCCGCAACTTGCCCCCGGACCGTGATCATTTCACCAATACGACTTAATTTAAAGTCATACGATACCGGGCCGCTCAGGTTCAACTGATCCGTTGAGACCAGACCAGCCAGTTCCGGAGTAATAATTTCACCGTTAAGATGAAGTTCATGCTCCTTAATCGAGTCGATTTGAATCGTTAACAAATAACCACCACCCTTGACGTGATGAAAAGCGCCTAGTATAAAGATCGTCCCCTCTTTGTCAAGAAAGATTTCATCTTGGAAGGGGTTCCTGCGAAAGACTTTATTAGCCCAATCCCCCCGCTTTTGCAAGATATTTCTTATGTCATTGCTGGC
>JACUTX010000128.1 GCA_014859615.1 Desulfuromonadales bacterium
GCAGCGAGCATAAACTCTTCAATCAGACGATGCGCCATGGTTCTTTCGACCCGGACGATCGACACCGGAACCCCGGCGGCGTCGAGCAGAATCTCGGTTTCGGGGATGTCAAGATCGAGCGCCCCCCGTTTTAAACGCATCTGCGTCAATTTTTGCGCCAGATCCTGCATAAAATAGAGTTGACGCATAAACATCGGCGCATCGGACTGAAGCGCGTGGTCGAGAAAATCCTGGACATCGGTATAGGTGAGTCGGGCGTGACTGCAAATAACGGCCGAAGAGAAGGTCGATTCCAGCACCGCGGCGTTCTGATCGAACAAGATCTCGGCGACCATGACCAGACGATCAACCTGCGGATTGAGCGAACAGATTCCGTTGCTCAGCGTCTCCGGCAACATCGGAATACAGATGCCGGGGAGATAGACGCTGGTTCCGCGTTGCAACGCTTCCAGATCGATCAGACCATTTTCCGGGACGTAATGCGCAACATCGGCAATCGCAACAAAGAGGCGATAGTGACCGGACGGCTCAACAATCAGAGTCACAGCATCATCAAAATCCTTGGCCGTCTCACCATCGATCGTCACAAACGGCAAGAGTCGCAGATCTTTTCGTCCATGACACTCTTCTAACGTCACTCTCTGACAGACCTCTTGAGCCAACGACGCCACCCCGGCGGGGAATGCTGATGCAAAGCCGAACCGACGTGCAATGATCCGCATATCGATCCCCTGTTCATCGGCATCGCCGATAATTTCGGTGATGGTTCCGGTCAATTCACGGCTCTGCTGCGAATTTTTTGCCAACTGCAAAACAACAATCTGCCCCGGTTTTAGCCGAGCGGGGCGCTGACCGATCACCCGGATCGCACTCCCGGTCTCCTGCGCCACCGGCAGCACAAAACCGCTGTCGTTGCGCAGCTGATATTGACCGACAAACTCCTGCTGCAGCCGTTCAAGAACTTCAACCACCCGCCCCTCAGGCCGGTTGCCGCGCGAGCCGGCAATTGCGACCGCAACCAGATCGCCGTGCATAGCGCCAAACAGAGCAGGCTTTGGCACCATGACCTCATGTCGGCCCTCATCAAAAGGGACGAGTCCAGAGCCGTTGCGAAGGAGCCGGAGCCGCCCTTGAACTGTTTTTTTCGGCTGCAGCAGAACAAACTTGCCGCCGCGCATCGACCGCAGCTCGCCCTGGCTCACCATCTCATGCAAAAGCTGATACAGCTCTTTTTTCTGCCGCGACGAGACGCCGAGTGCCGCAGCAATCTCCCGCCCCGATCGGGGGCGTTTCGAGCGGGAGATAATCTTTACAATTTCAGTACGATTTATTTCCATGATTTGCATAGTAAAGGGAAAGCTGCCGGACCGGCAATCATTATCATCCTTTGCACTCATAAAAAAGGGGCGGCCCATACTGGACCGCCCCGCTTTAATATCTCAATCCCGGTGAACAGATCAATCCCGCCGCTCAACCCAGGAACGCATGCCGCTGCGGACTTTAAGGGCTGTCTCAAAATCAAAATCGATGATATTACCAGAGCCCTGCTGCACAAAACCTGTCGCCATATCACCGGACAGCGAGCTATCAGCATTATCATTTTGCTGACCAAGATGCACACCGACGCTCGAGGTCGATCCGTCCCCGAGTGAATAAGAATCGAGAATTCTCCCGACCCCGGAGCCGTCAGCCAGCAGTTTTACCCCTTTCCCCCCCTGGAAAACCGCTTTTTTGAAAGCTGTGCCGGTTTCATAATAAGGGGCATAAAGCGTACTCTCACCACCATAGGAACAATCATCGCCGGTGGGCAAATAGGTACTGAAGAGCGCCAACCCGCCGACAACAGCCGGCTTGTTCAGGCTCCGTTCAGCCGAAGTGTCGCCCACCGGCAACGCCTTGATCCAGCCATCTTTGGCCCTGGCAAAGCTGAGCAGATTGTTAAAAGTACTGGCTGTCCCCGTCTTGGCGGGACACGGTTGCCTGCCTGCAGGGAGGAAGCCATCATTATCCAGAGTCAAATCAAAAACCGGGTCAGAATAGGAGACCGGATCGGCACTAGAACACTTTACAGCGCCGGTGGTGAGGACCGCTATCGGGGTTGCATTCAGAAGGTTTCCGACCTCAAGAACTCTGTTCTTCTCAAAATTCTGATAATATGCGGGAACAGTTGTTTTGTAGCTCTTGTTGAAGAACGGGTCCTTGATCCCGATCAGATACTCCTGATTCATAGTATTTTCATCGCCACCCGCCTTATTATTAAGATAACGGCCGGTCCCGAAATAGGCCCAGGTGTTGCCGTTATGGTCGATACTCAACGCTCCCGGCGCCGTGATCGGCCGCGGTGAATTGAACAGTTTCTGCAGCGACCACTGGGTCGGATCCGTCTTGTAAGTCGGAACCGTCTGATCCGCCGTCGAATCGAGGGTGAGGATCCGGTAAACCGACCCTTTCCAGTCAGCGGGTTGATTACTGTTGGCTTGATTGTTATAGGTCGTCGCCATGTATGCGGCATCGACGCTGAAATTCAGATAGCGGTCGTAAGCGGTCGGTGCATTAAAGAAAGCTCGCGGATCGTCCACCTCTGTCCACCAGTCTTTCGCTGGCGAAATGGTGGTATACGGTGCACCGGTTGCCAGATCGACAATATAGATGCGCCCATTGGTGATACTCTCCCCTTTGTAGTTGGGGTCAGTTCCGGCAGAAAGAGTACCGGCATCAGGGCCGTTGCCGAAGACCAGAAACCATTTCGATTCAGTGGCATCTTCAACCCGCATCACCGTCGGGATCGACCGGGTAAAACCGAGGCCGTCATAGGCTCTTTCCCAGAGGAGCTTGGGATTGCGCGGTTCGGTAATATCAAAAGCCATATAGCTCGGATTAAAATCTCGGCGAACTAAAGTGCCGGTCCCATTAAAATCACCGTTCACCGTGGTGAGACCGCCACCGGTGTTCATGCCAACGACCATCACTGTCCCCCACCCATGCGGATGAGCTGCATCGACAGCAAAAATTCTGGCATCAAAGATACGGGGCTGCATATCCATGTAAAAAACATGGGTATATTCAGGACGGGTGAGCCACTTCAGATGCGGCAACAGACTCTGGGGAATATACGCCCAGAGCTCCGATCCGATCGGCTTGTTGCTTGCTGTATCGGGATCTTCAAACTTTTGCGTCGTCTTGTTATACTGCCATGAGGTAAAAGCGTGCAGCATCCCGTCGTTGGCTCCGACATAGACCACCGTCTCCCTGTTTTTATAGAGATTGTAAAAGTCCCCGTATGAAGCGTCGCCATAGATCAGATCGAACCGGTCCGGTGGTGCAGCTAATGATATCGGGGTTGAATTAATGATATCACCGAGTTTCCAGACCTCACCGCCGATCCGGCGATCGCGCATCTTCGTGTTCCCGGTATCGATAAAAGAGGTCGGAGCTGGATCTGTTCGCGGATCGTCACCACGGATAAATGCAATCAGATTATTGATTCGCGTATCTTCTTCCTTGCCGAGTTCGTCATAACCATTTTCGGGGGTGCCATCCTGCAGAGCGAGATACGGTCTTATTGCGGTCGAGGCCGTTGTAAAGGGGAGAAATTCACCCGAACCGACAACGCCGTCAAAATTCAGATCAATCCCGGTGAAAATATTACGATCAGCCGAAGCGGTCGCAGCGAGGCGCTTTCCCGCTTCCCAGACCACTTTAATATCCCCCAGCTCGATTTGATCCGAACTGGTATAGTTGGTCGCCGGAAAGGGAGTATCTGAACTGACCGCGAAACGCGAAACCTTGGTCGATCCGTCGGGATCAATCAAAAACTTGATAATTTTATCCTTGGTGAAGTCGAGCTGTTGATTATTATCGGTATCTTCGCGCATATTCCCGTATTTATCGATCCAGAGCGATTGCAGATAGCCGGTCCAGGCGACATCACGCGGCACCCCGTCAGCTGTCGGTACCAATCGCTTCGGGCGGTAATAGGCCTGAACCAGATTCCCGTCCCCCTGTCCGGAGGTTGCCAGTACCGAAACCGCCGTACCGGAAGCAGACCGGCGTAGAATCGACTCCACCACCTCTTCAAGAGCTTTCTCGATCTTATCGCCCCCGTCGGCGTAAAAAAAACCTTTTGGCAGGCAGTTGTCGTTAGGAAAATCCTTGTCGCAAAGAGCGGCCCCTTTCATCCACTCCTCATCCAGATCCGGGACGCCGTTGTCGTTCATATCGTCAAAATTACCATATTTTCCGGCTAGATACATCGGATTCAGAGGGATTTTTGGCGTTTTATACTCAACGTCTGAGGCGCGAAAGGCGATGGCGTAGGTGCGAAAAGATTGCTTGTTCTCATAATCAGGACGCATATCGTTTTTAAATGCATCGTAGGCCAGAGCAGCGAGTGAAAAGGTCCCTTGTGAATCCCCTTGACTAGGGCAGATCCCTTTGAAATTGGCAAGATTATCAATTGTCTGCGTCCGGCAGTTCGTATTGGGATCGCCGACCTTTTCGGCAAGCAAACCTTCGGTTCCGACCAGCCCCTCAAGTTGTGTGATTTCGGCCAGAAGCGCAACGACATCCGGATTGTACCCTCCTGCTTCATTCCCGGCGGCGAATATTGGATCATCGCGGTAGCCAGAGTTAAAAGGACTGTGCGGGATTTTATCGTGTTCTCTACTTGGATACTCATCATTAATGATGACAATACTGTTCTTCTGGCACCAGCTGTCCACCGGATCTACCCACGCATTTTTAACTTCGCAGCCATAAAAATTAAATCCATCATCACTGCTCACTATTTTTCCTAATTTATCAACGGGACAGTAATCTTTCTGCGCCGCCGTGTTGCCACGCAGATAACGGACACCATCGTAAAACATTTCGGCCAGCGGATCGTAGTCCTTGTTCGTATAGGTATCGATGTATCTGAGCATCGAGACTGAATTTGAAGGAACAGCCCCGTTAGCCGCAATATAGTCACTGATATCTGCGATCGGCTGACGCAAAATCCCCCCCTGATCAAATTTATTGTGCGAGTAGGACATCAGACCGAACAACATCTTCTCCTTATAGCGTTGTAAAAGCCCTTCCGGCCTTGAGCCGGGTTGATATGTAGTGCAGTTTTTTTCCGGCAGAGCCTCGGTACAGGTTTCAACCAGAACAGACAGGGTGTCAAGTATCGTTTCCGTCGTAACCTTCTTTCCTTTATTGTTGATAGTGGTGACGTTGCCGATAATATCCATTGTGGTTCCAGTATTACTGAACAGGTAACCGGAGACAGCATAAGTGGAGGGGACCAGTCTGTTTAAATCAGCCCCGCTATAACTCTTCTTCCACCCTCTATCGGTTGGAATATCCCCCCGGATGAGTGTTGTCCCGTACGGAACATCGTTGGTTCTTCTCCCCCCGGTAAGGGCTTTGCGCAGAAAATCGGCATTCGACATCGTCACCCAGTTCAGAAAATTGCCGCTCCAGTAGCTATTACTCGTCGTATAGTGGTTAGCACCGATTGTCCCCTTAGGACTGAATTGACCACTGTTTTTATACTCATACTCCTTGCGGCTATCAAAATAGCCCCAGTAATCGACGGTGTTTTTATAATCTTCGTGGTACCCTTTTGTAAAGCCGGTCCAATCGTTACTGATCATAATCAGAACATTTGGCTTGGTCGGTTCGGTCACAATCGATGGGTACTGTTCATAGCTGATCATCGTATTCAAGGCAGAAGCCGGAGCCGCCAAACAGAGGAACAGGAGAATAGAGCTGAGGCTCACGGCCAGTAAACGCATCACTATTTTCATTAGCTTGGCCCCCTTAACAAAATAATTTCGATAACTTCAGCATCGACAATAATCAGCTTTACAATTGGGGAATTATTCAATTGCGCCAGATCGATCTCCACACCCTGTTTTGTTACAATCATGCCGGGTGCCGCCAGATAAGAAGTGATACGATAGGTCGCCTCATCTTGTAAACGCACGAGCCCATCGACAACGCCTTTAAAAAAGCCGGTTTTTTCAATCGCAAGTTCATCAACCTTCTGTTTGGTAGAGAGGTTCGTTTTTGTGCTTGATGACCAGACCGGAGGAACCAAAAGGAGTAGCAGAATAAACAGAGACAACACTGGTCCGTAAAGTTGATTTTTAATTTTCATATTCATCCTGAATCTCATAATGAGATCTCCTTTTATCTCTGAATTTAATTTAATTTTTAAAGAGATAGCTCACAGCGATTTTGGAACTTGAATTGCGCACGGCATAGGCATCGACATCCAGATCGACCCCAAGATAAGTCGCAGCGCTAGCACCTTCACCGGCCGATCCTGCACCAAATTCAGCACCACCTCCTCCTTTACCGTAAGTGATCTCTTGCTCCGCAATGCGGACAAACACATCACCCATTTCGTTGGGGCTGCGGATCAACAGATCAAACTTGCCGTCGGTGCGTGGAGGCTCGGTTCCAAGGAGTCTACTCAAAAAAACATTATTGCTGGAATCGACCCAGGCATTGGTAATTGTATCGACACCGGTTGCGCCGATCGCCAGATCGGGTGAATAGCGCGGAACAACATTATCGTCAGGATCGGGGAGCGTCGCAAAATGCAAACCTTTAAGGCTATAATCGGGAACCTCAGCGTTCATGATTGTTTCACTGATAAGGGTTCCAACTGCGTACGCACCTCCATCTGCAAGATTAAAAGCAACTCTGCTCGATCTATCATTTGCGGCAATCTGCACCTCGAAGGTACTGTTGTCGAGAGCACCGATACAGAGGATGGTGAGTACAACCAGAACTAGCATTGTAACAATCAGGATAAATCCCTGCTCGTTTACAGGCTTTGATGGCTGTAGTGTGATTCGTTCCCCATGCATTTTTAAATCTCCATTTTTTTCATTATGACTTCGTTTTCATCATTTGAAGCTCAAAATTAGATGTCACCCCTTTTAAATCCCAACTAACAACCACGCGAATTGTTTTGCTGTTCACCATCGGCTCATCATCAACTACAGTCCATGACAAAGTATAGCGACCGTCCGAATCGGCATGAGCGACTCCTGCCTTTAAATCGTCATGGCCGTAATCGAGTGTCGAAAGCTCCTCTATCTTATTCTGGGCGGCAATCACCCCTTCGGTCATCCCTCTCGCTTTAATATTGATCGAGGCGGAGAGGAGCTGCATATTGATAACCGCCAGGATGCCGAAAGAAAAGATCGTCATGGAGACCAGAACCTCTACCAGCGTAAAACCTTTTTCAGAGCAATTTCTCATCATAAACCCAAGTTCCGGAAGCGGATATTCGCCGTCATCATACGCCGCCTGAATTTATCGCCGTATGGATCTCCGCCATTAAAGGCATCACCGGAAGCAGGGACATAAACCTGATTATCGGTCCAGCGCGGATCGGGAG
>JACUTX010000129.1 GCA_014859615.1 Desulfuromonadales bacterium
GCGAATGGCAATTTGGCAATAGGTCTGTCCAAACTGACGCAAAACAAAAGGGGCGTCGCGAAAAGACATCAGCAAAACTATGCGGCCGGGAGGATCATCAAGAGAATTTTGACCGCCACGATTTTACTGATCAGTGCGACCGGATAGACGGTGGCGTAGGCGGCGGGGGCGTAAGATGAAGAGGATAGAGACTGGGCGGAGGAGAGGCCTGAAGCGCTCGTCATCCCGCCGACCAGCACGCCGAGCAGACGCAGAAAACGGACCCGCAGCAGCCAGAGACCGATCGCTGCGCCGACGATAACCGGCAGCAGCGTCACAACAACGCCGGAAAAAAGCAGGGAGCCCCCCCGCTCCTGCAGCGTCACCACAAACGATGCACCAGCCGATGTTCCGACCGAAGCCATAAACAGAGCTAAACCAAGATCGCGGAAGAGTCGATTGCCAGCCATCGGCAGATCCCAGATCACCGGCCCGGTCTGATAGAGGGCACCGAGGAGCAATCCCGACAAAAGGGTACCGCCGGTTGTGCCGAGGGTTAGCGGCCCGATCAGCGGCAGCGGCAAGGTGATGCGACCGAGCAGCAGACCGAGGAGCAGCCCGGCCAGAATCGGGAGCAGACTGATATTATAGGTCTCTTTGAGGTTATTACCAAGCAGCCGGGCAACATTGCTCAGTGCGCGTTCGTCACCGACAGCATGGAGCACGTCACCGAGATGCAGACGAATATGAGGGCTGGGGACAAGATCGATACCACTGCGGGTCACACGCGTTATCTGGACATTAAACGTTTCACGTAAATTAAACCCACCCAAGGTGGCTCCGACCCGGCTTCGTTTGGAGACGACGATCTCTCTTTTGCCAAACACCCGATCGAAGGCGATCTCTCTTTCTATCGGTTGGCCGATAAACAGCTCCATCTTATCCAGAGCACTCCCCTGACCGACCAGACGCAAGTGATCCCCCTCTTCCAGAACCGTGTCACCACGGACCAGAATCGGCTCTGTGGCAGAGCGACGCAGCAGACGGGTAATGGTGACCGGTGCAATATCCTTCAGGGCGATCGCATCAATACGTTTCCCGAAAAGATTGACGTTGGTCACTTCCACATGACGGACGGTGATCGGCGGATTGGTCTCGCTCAACTCCGCACTCAGTCTCTTCTCCTCATTCACCAGATCGACCCGCAACAGGCGCGGCAGCAGTTTGATAAAAAGAGCCATCCCGATAACACCAAAACCGTAAGTCACCCCGTAAGCGGCAGGGGCCCGATCGTGACCGACAACCTCAACCGCTGCCGCCAGCGAGGGGGTACTGGTCATCGCTCCGGAGAGAATACCGGCGCCGGTCCCGGCATCAAAGCCAAAAAACCTGCAACAAAGATAGGTGGTCAGGGTGCCGGTCAGCGCCATGGCGATAACAGCCAGCGCCATGGCGATCCCGTGACTGCGAAACGAACTGATAAAACCGGGACCGGCCTGAAGCCCGATCGCATAGATAAACATCGCCAGACCGATGGTCTGAATCCCCGTGGGGAGCGTGACGCCAAAATGCCCGAAAACCAGAGCAACAAAAATAATTGCCGAGGGGCCGAGAGAAACCCCCTTAAGCCGGATCTTACCGAGGAGTTCACCAATAATGATGATCAGCAGAAGCAAAAAAATCTGATTATGAAGCAGGTTCACGTTCACTCCGTAAATAAAAAGAGGCGATTCAGTCCCCTGTTGCAAAGAGGTTGTCACCCCCAAGCTTGTCATCCTAAAAAAGATTCTTTCGGGGCTTCATGGCTTTAAAAGCTGGATTCCCGATGACCCCCTCGAGAATGACACCTTTCTGTAGAATGCTTGTCATCCCCGAATGATTTTATCAAAGGATCCATAGCTTAAAAGCTGGATTCCCGGTGCCCCCCTTGCGGAATGACAGTGCTGGCACTTTTGTTAACCGAATCGGTAGACTTTTTTGCCGGCGCGATAAAGCTCTACCGGTCCATCTTCAGAGACTTTCACCACCCGGCCAAAGTGCGAGGCGGCACTCGCAGCGGTGGTCCGGCCGCCACCGGTCACCACCCCCTTCACCTGTGAAGTATCGACAATCACCCCGGTATCGAGCAGCTCCCCTTTGCGATTGATCACCGTCAGACCGTCCGAAGAGAGGATCCGACTCAGTTCGCCGGAGCGTATCAGATCGTTGAGTTTACGTCCACGCACATGTTCTACCAGTGCCCGGCTCAAAGAATCGCGTCCGCCGACCGACCCCTTGCGCAAGGCGTCGAGATCGGTTGCGTCATCGGCGATCAGCACTACCGTCCCGTGGCGCAACTTCGATAATGCGTAAATAGCCCAGACAAGGGGCTCAATAGAGCGTTTCTCAAGCTTGCGGGCAAAAAATTCCCGAAAGATGTCGGGGTCGTACACACACCATACCCCTTTGCGCCAGACCAGGAGTTGGCCGTTATCGAGGACCACCTCCACCTCCGAGACATCGTTGACAAAGACCGCAAACGCCCCTTCCCCCGATTGACTGATCAGAGAGACGATGTCGCGGTTGGCGAGCTGATCAACCGCTGCCCGCGGACGGAGTGAGCCGGTCTGGATCGTCCCCTTTACATTCATGCGGATGTCGCAGACATAGAGCGCCCGCAGCCCGTCGACAAAGCGGTAGGAGAGCGGATTGCGAAAAAAATTACCGGTGATCCGCCGGCGATCCTTACCGAGATCAAACCAGTTGTAGTGAGAGCTTTTGAGCGATTTAACAAAATCGTCGATGTTCGATCTGGAGACCAGAAAACCGGTCGTCGCCGGCGTCCCCTCATAACGCTGATAAGAGAGGTTTTTCAGCAGCTGGATCAGGCTTTGCACCGGCCAGAAGACCCCTTTACGATCCCCGCGCAGATAACGGGCGACGGCGATATCTGTAAGCGAAGTGAGAAGCGCCGTGCGAAAGTGTGCCGCATAACTCTGGGCAGAAAAACCGCCATGCAACCCTTCGAAGGCGGCGAGGAGCTCATGAATAAAACTGATCTCCGTGTCTGTGAAGGCGAGTTCGTCGCGGTAAGCCCGAAACTGAAGGAGAGTCCCGTCGAACTTCAACGGCACCAGAATCTCCCGAGGATCATTGGCTTCGGATTTCTCGTCGGATTTTTCGCATTCAGCCAGAGAGACCAGGGCCCCGCCAAGGAAGGTACTGACGCTGTTTTCGATAGCATTGAAGGCGGTTTTTGGCATGAGATTATGCTTCCATAATTACGCGGATAAAATTCAGGCGATGTAATTTCGGGTGCCGAATGCATGGGCCGGAGAATAACACCTCTAACTCCCCCGCGGTTCAAAAAGAGTCACCCCCAGAAGCGGACAGACGCTGAGCAGATGCCCGAGAAACAGGTCGGCTTCTGCCAGCTCTTCGCCGACAAGGAGATAGATCCCGCAGCGGCAAGCTCTTCACGCTCACTCTCTCGGACAAAAAGATTGCGTGGCATCACCATACAGCGCCCGCCCCATTCTGATTTCGCAATCATCTTGACGCCGTCGGCCAAAAATATGCGAATAGCGAACGATTTGGGTGACATAGTGCGCGCATCCTGATTATGGGGAGGGAGATACTGTTCTAAACAATAACAGCCATCAAGGACGGAAACAACCTAACTATTGATCCTGACAGAAAATATCAAAATGTAAGCAGTTGGTTTGATGTTGATAGAGCGAAGTTGACTGGAGCGGTTGACCCGCTTAAGAGAGTTAGGCAAACAAAGGAGATCGTTTTGACAGGTATCTCTCAAGAACTGGCAAATCAGCCTCGGCCCAGTCGAGCGTGCGTAATTGCGCTGCTGGCAACCAACAGAGGTCAGCATGCTCAAGCAGAACGATTTCGCCGGACTCAATTGTGCAGAGAAAAGGATAGAGCGTCACACTGAAGTGCTCATATTGATGCGTGGCAGAAGGGAGTTGTTCGCAGACAGAGATAAAAATACCCAGCTCTTCGAAAATTTCGCGTTTAAGACAGACTTCAGGTTCTTCCCCCGGATGAATCTTCCCGCCAGGGAATTCCCACTTGAGAGGCAGATTCATTGTCGCGCTGCGCTGCGCCGCAAAAACAAGGCCGTTCGCTTCAATAATGGCGCACGTCACATGGAGATGGTTCTTATCCATTTAATAAACTCTCTTGACCGGTACAAAAGCCACCCGTAACGATTGAGCACCTGCGAAAAAGTTGTCATTCCCGAGGGGTCATTTAAGAATCCGATAACCTTGTCAAAGCATGTCCCCGTTCGAAATCCGCAAACAGACCCGTTTTTACCTGGTCACCCCAATCGAGAAGGATACAACAAAGGCGACTTTGACGGGTCGTACTGGCTTAATCCCTTGCCGATGCGGCGAATATGTGTCATTGCTCAACTGAGTCAAACTCTCTACCGGGCCCGGTAGACCACCATCCCCGGCTTCCCCTGCAGATAGACCAGCAGATCGACGTCGACCACCCGGCTCACGCCGTTAAGTGATGAGGCATGACGCAGCAAAAAGCCGTCCTGACCTGGCACCAGCAGTCCGGTATGGCTGACGTCCAGACCGTCGCGTGCACTGTAGATACCGACATAATCACCCGCCTTGAGCGCCGACACCACCGTCCGGTCGATTGCAGATGTCGGGATAAAGACGATCTCACGCCGCGTTACCGGCAGACCTGACAGCCAGTCGGTCCCGTCGTTTTTACGATTGAGCTGCTTGACCACCACCTGCACCCTCCCCGCCCCGACCGCTGCGGTTACATCGGTGAGCGCCCTGGAGTCATCGGCCACCCAGTCGCTGAAAAAATGACGGCGGTTCGCATAGGTCACCTCCCCGCCACGATAACGGACCTGTTTGAGCTGCTCAGAAAAATCGGCCAGATGATCGGCGCGGCGTAACGCTTCGATCGTATCGAGAAAAGTAAAGCAGTCGAACCCCGCCAGATTGATCACCAGCTGTTCGGCAGTGTGCGGGCCACCGACCAGAGTATTGGCAACATAGGGGGTGGTGAGAAAATGCGCTGACAGAGCGGCAATCCGCTCGCCGGGTGGATCAATAGCGTGCGCGGTTGAGATGATCCGGCTCAGTTCGGGGTCGGTCCAACGACCGAGCTGAACCGACTTCTGTTCAGCAGCCAGCGCCACGCAGGCGAGCAGGATCAAAAGGAGCAGGATCGATGTTGGAATTTTAATCGGCATCAATGGTACCCAGGGCTAATTGATCTTTGAGTCGTTCGAGAACGCGACTGCTTCAGGTTATATCGGCAGGCGCCTGATTTGGCAAGAACTATAGAGTCGATCCATGCGTCCAAGCCGGTTGTATTTACACCAGATTAAAGGTAAATTGGCACAGTTTAACTCCTTTACTAGCGCGGAGATTTCCCTTTGAACAACCTCTATATTGTCACACCCAGTTATTTAATCAGGAAAAAGCGCGACTTTACCGCTGGCATCGGGCAGCTGCAGCAGCTCGGCTTCAAGGTCCTCAATACAAACTTTCCGACAGCGCTCCTGTCGCCGCAGGAAAAAGCCCGGCAGATTCATGCGGCGTTTGCCGATCCTGAGGTCGACATTATCCTCGCCCTGCGCGGCGGCTACAGTGCGATGAAGTCACTGCCGTTCATCGACTTTAACCTCATCAGCCAGCACCCCAAAATCATCGCCGGCTTCAGCGATTTAAGCGCCCTGCTCAATCCGATCTTTGAGCGGACCGGGCTGGTGACCCTGCACGGACCGATGCTGATCAACCTCGACCAGCCGACGGAATTCACGCTGAAATCGTTGATGAACGCCGTCACCGGCTTCCCGGAGAAAAACCTGCTCAAAGGGGCGCGAATTAAGGTCTATCAACCGGGTGTTGCCCACGGCATTCTCAAAGGGGGGAACCTGATCACCCTGACCGCCCTGCTCCAGACCGACTGGGAGATCGACACCAACGGCGCGATCCTGTTTTTCGAAGATGTCGATGAACAGCTGCATCAAGTCGACCGCTACCTGACCCAGTGGTTGCTGGCCGGAAAATTTGCCGGGATCAAGGGGCTCATTCTCGGCGATTTCCGCGGTCTAAAAAGCCGGCAGGTCTATGAGATCCTGGCGTCGCAGATGGCAATCGATTTCCCGGTACTGCATTGTCCCAATATCGGCCATGTCGCCAACAAGCTCACCCTGCCGATCGGCGCCGAGGTTGAGCTCGATACGGCGCGCAAGCGACTGCTGATCCACACGACTGCACTACCCTGGGGGAGTCGATGAACGTTCTCTGGCTGATCATGATCTGCGTCAGTATCGTCTTTGCCATTGTCACCGGCAACCTCGACGCGTTGACCAGCTCGATCTTCGCTGGCGCCAGATCGGCGGTAGAAGTTTCGCTCTATCTGCTCGGCATCGTCTCGGTCTGGCTCGGGATCACGAAGATTCTCGAAGATTCCGGCCTGATCTACCGGATCGCGCACCTGTTCAAGCCGCTCATCTGCCGCCTGTTCAAAACCATCCCCGGCGATCACCCCTCAATTACCGCCATCACCCTGAACGTGCTGGCCAACCTGTTCGGGCTCGGCAACGCCGCCACCCCGCTCGGGATCCAGGCGATGCAGGAGCTCGATACCCTCAACACTGACAAGGGGAGCATCACCCCCGAGATGATGACCTTCATCGTCATCAACACCGCCAGCATCCAGTTGATCCCGTTTTCGGTGATCGGCATCCTCGCCAGCTTCGGCCACCCGAATCCGGCCGTCATCGTCTTTCCGGTGCTAATCGCCACCGCCATCTCGACCGTCACGGCGCTGCTGGTTCTGGCCGCATTCCGGAGGGTGTTGCGATGATCGCCTCCTTCGAATACCTGTCGCTGCTGATCATCCCGCTGTTTATTCTGTTCACGGTGCTGTACGGCACCGTCAAAAAGGTCCGGGTTTACGACTCCTTCATCGAAGGGGCCAAACAGGGGCCGGCAATTATCCTGAAAATATTCCCCTATCTGCTCACTATCTTCATCGCCATCAAGGGGTTTCAGGCCTCAGGAGCGTTCGACGTTCTGCGTGACGGCTTTTACAACGCCTTCGCCTTCCTGCAGATCCCGATCGAAGCGGTCTCCATGGCGCTGGTCAAGCCGCTCTCCGGTAGCGCCTCGACCGCACTCTTTACCGATATCGTCCAGACCACCGGCGCCGACTCCCTCGCCACCACCATGTCGGCCATCATCATGGGGAGCGCCGAAACCACCTTCTACGTACTGGCCGTCTATCTCGGCGCCGTCGGCATTAAAAAAACCCGCTACCTGGTCCCGGTCTGCCTGATTGCCGATCTGATCGGCATCGTCGTGGCGGTGATCGTAACCCGATGGTTTTTCT
>JACUTX010000130.1 GCA_014859615.1 Desulfuromonadales bacterium
GTGGCGATTCCGGCATCCCGCTGCAGAATTTCTCCCAGATTCTTTTGATCGTCTTCAATATAGAGGGTACTCTCCGTGCAGCCGAGTCCCCGCCAGACGAGGAGAGCCTGTGTGTTGAGACTGAACAGACGATAGCCGGTAAAAAGTTTTGCTTCCGCAAATTCTGCAAAGAGAGAAAAGTGGCTCAGATTGTTAAGCCGGAAGTATCGCCACCCCCGCTCGTACAGTTTGGCGACCGCTGACTTGTGGGCTTCCCACTCCTGATCAAAGATAATAAAGGGGAGATCCCAGATCAACTTTTCCGGCTGTTTGGCCAGGCGGGACGGGATCTGCTCGACGCGGGTGGCAAGGCCCGGCGTCAGCGGGACGAAAATGCGATCGACTTGACGATTTTCCAGCAGCGCCGCATCGCGGATATCACGTATGGCGACGCTTAATTTGGGTTTCGCCGGCACCGGCGTGGTAACGGGGAGTAACGCCGCATGTGCCGCCCGCTTGCGATCCTTTCGAAGCTGCTGTGCCGAGTCACTGAACGCACCCTTTACCTCGCCATAAAAATCCCGGCGGATCTCCTTAAGCCGACTCGGGGGGATGACGACCGGATAGAGAAAGGTTGTCTGCAACTGTGCGAGAATAATCCCTTCATTCCCCCCTTTGGCAAACACTTTGGTCAAGGTCTCTGCCGAAAGCGGTCGCTCTTCAGCCGGGTACGACTCGACGGCGTAGGTTTTGGCGACAGCGGCGGCCCCTTTCCCGGTCTGTAGATGCAGGGTCTTGGCATCCGGCATGCTGATCTGCAGACGAATCGTCAGAGAGTTGGTGTCGACGTTTTTCAACAGGCGGCGACAGGCCGAATCGCTCATGGTGAACGCTTGCGCTGACGAGACTTTAAAGACGGTATCTCCGACCTGAAAAACTCCGGAGAACTGAGTCGGAATTGTGACACAATCCCCTTTTTCTGCCGCATTCACCCGTTTGCTGCCGAGGTAAAGCTCTTTTACAGTGAAGGCTGTCCCCGCCCGATCGGTCTGCGGCTGAATGCGCAGACGATCGCCGAGATGAAGATTGCTGCCGGTTTTAAAGCGGATCCGGCTTCCTTGCCCCTGATCGATTTTTCCGAGACGCAGGCCGGTCGCCCCCTGTACGGATGGGACCGCGATATCGGTCGGTCGACCGCCGGGTAAAAAGCCGCTGGTCGGTGGGCGGCCGAACGACTCTTTAAGCTGTGCCTTGGCCGTCAGGATCGCCTCATTTTTCTGTTCGCACGGCGCGTCGATCACCAGCCGGTAGGAGGCGACGACATTGGCGACATATTCGGCGCTTTTCATCCGCCCTTCGATCTTGAAGCTGCCGACCCCGGCTCTGTGCAGATCATCGAGAAGGTCGATGGCCGAAAGGTCGTTAGTAGAAAAATAGTACCCCTGATCCTGACGATGTTTGTAACGGCGCCGACACGGCTGGGCACAGCGGCCGCGATTGCCACTTTTGCCGCCGAGCCAGGAGGAGAAGTAGCATTGACCGGAGAACCCGAAACAGAGGGCGCCATGGACAAACTGTTCAAGCTCCATTTCGGTCTGACTGCGGATGATGCTGATCTCTTCGATGCTCAATTCCCGGGCCAGCACGGCCCGTTTGAAACCGAGGCGCTGCAGCATCTGCACGCCGGCGCTGTTATGGATTGTCATCTGTGTTGAGGCGTGCAAAGCAAGGCTTGGAAAATAGTCACGGGCAATCTTCCAGACCGTCATATCCTGAAGAATCACCGCATCGACCCCGATCTTTTCCAGCGCCGCCAATGTATCGATCAGCAACGGGAGCTCCGTTTCTTTCACCAAGGTATTGAGCGTGGTGTAGATCCGGCGCTGGCGTTGATGTGCGTAGCCGACCATCTGCTCAAGATCAGTCATGCTGAAATTTTTTGCCTTGGCACGCGCAGAAAACTCCTTCAGTCCGACATAGACCGCATCAGCCCCGTTCTCCATGGCGGCAAAAAAAGCCTCCAGGCTCCCGGCTGGCGAAAGAAGTTCCGGTTTTTTTATAAGTTCAGGCATAATCTCTTTCAAAAAAGGAAGCCGGGTGAAACCCGGCTTGGCTGTCTAACCTGCTGCCCCGGTCCGGAGCAAGGCAAAAGGAGACTCAGGTAAAGAGCCCCTTGTCGCAGAAACTGAGGTAACACCCGTTGCCGACAATGATGTGATCGAGCACTCGAACCCCCATCAGCTGACCGGCCTCGCGCAAACGTTTCGTCAGTTCAATATCCTCCTGACTCGGTTCCGGGTCTCCGGACGGATGATTGTGAACGAACAGCACCGCAGCCGCCGATTCGCGGATGACGGGAGCGAAGACTTCACGCGGGTGAACAATACTCGCGTTCAGGCTCCCTTCCGAGACCTGGATCTCCCGCATCAGCCGGTTTTTGCTGTCGAGAAGAAGGGAGATGAAAACCTCCTTCTTACGATTTCTGAGCCGTTCATGAAAGTGTGCAAACACCTCCTGTGACGAGGTCAGGCGGGTGCCGGGTTTGATTTCACTGCAGGCAAAACGTCTGGCCAGCTCAAACATGGCCTGAATTTCAGCCGCCTTGGCCGGGCCGATCCCGCTCAGTTGACAGAGTTCAGCGGTGGTGGCGGCGGCGAGCGTACGCAGATCGCCAAAACGGGTGATCAGGCTGCGCGCCTGATCGACGGCGGTCGCCCCGGTGGAAGCATTGCCGTTGCGCACAATAAGTGCCAGCAGCTCGGCATCACTGAGTGGTTCCGGCCCTTGTGCCAAGAGCCGCTCCCGGGGCCGGTCGGCCTCCGGCCAGCTTTTAATGCATCGCATACTCCCCTCCGGCATATTAAAGTGAAAATGTAACTTCAGCAGCGGCGAAAAGGGTGTTATTCCCGAGATTGTAATCGGGGATCCAGTCTTTAACGAACGGATCCCTTGATAAATTCATACGGAGATGACACCCATTTTTAAGCCTTTCTTATGGATCTCAACAGTACTGAATGATTACCATTAAAATACAGCTGGAAACGGCTACTTTTTTTCTGCTTTGAGCGGCGATCCCCAAAAGACTCCGAGGATATTTTTATCCCGGGTCGTTAGCTCAGCCCCCATCTGCTGCATTTTATTTAAAATTTCAGTTATGTCACTCCCTTCTGCCATCGCCTGCTCAATGCGGGCAGCCGCATGGCAGGATGTGCAGCGGTTTTCAATAATATCACGGTACTCATCGACCGTTTCACCCCCCTGCGCAACCGAGACAGCCGGGACGGAAAAAAGAGCCAGCAAGAGCGCAACTATTACTTTTTGCATATTTTGTTACTCCCTGACATAAGTGTCGATATCTGTTTCGTGCACCATCCCCATCAGACGCGCATACTCCGACTCAATCACGGCATAGTGATTTTCTGTCTCCTTGGTCATTCGATCAAATACGGCCCGGACACCCGGGTCGACAATCTTTTCGGAGGTCAGGGCGAGATTTCTAGCCAGGTCCTCTTCTTCCTTCAGAGCGATCTCCATCGCCTTGCGTTCGTTCAAATCTGCTGACAACGCTTTTTTAAGGTGGTGGAGCATCACCGATTCATAATCGGGTTTGCTGCTCATATACTCGTCAAAATCGCCGAGATCAGAGCCGCTATAGAGTTTAAAGAAATGACCGGCATGTTCTCGTTCTTCTCTGGCGAGGGTGGCGAACACTCTGCTGGCTTGATCATCTTTCGAGACGTCTGCCGCTTGCATATAAAAGAACATCACCGCTTTTTCGGTTTCGATCGCCAGTCTTAAGGCTTCCTGAATATTGAATTCTTGTGGCATAATGATAAGTCTCCTTTACGAGTGGAGCGTCGTGATTCCAACGCATTACATGTCTGCTCTGGTTTAATTATGAACGCTGATTTCGATTTTTGCAACGTCTGAAGAGAAATTATTCCAGCTTAAAAAAAGACCTGTTATACTGTTGTCGGTTGAAATTTCTCGACACTGCTGATCAAGGTATGACATGACAGACTTTCTCCATAGCCCGGAATGGGTGGAACAGCTTTACCTCGCCTGGCAAAAAGACCCTGCTGCACTCTCCCGTCAGTGGCAGGCTTATTTTTCCGGTTTTCAGCTCGGGGAGATTGCCGTAGCGGTCGATAGTGATGAGTCGCTCAAACCGTACGCGGTCCAGTCGCTGATTTATCGTTATCGGGATATCGGCCATTTGATGGCCTGTATTGATCCGCTCTCCCCCTGTCTGACGGAGCATCCCCAACTCGCTCTGGCCGAATTTGGTCTTGATGAGGCCGATCTGGATCGAACCTTCCGGAGTAACCGTTTTATCCGTGATGCGGCGACTCTGCGCGAGATTATCGCCGTGATGCGTGAGACCTACTGTGGCTCGATCGGCGTCGAATTCATGCATATTCAGGATCCCGAGGAGCGCCGCTGGCTCAAGGAGCGGATGGAGCCGTGTCGCAATCGACCGCAATTGTCGGCTGAAGTTCGTCTGGAGATCTATCGCGAGCTGCTCGAAGCGACCCGTTTCGAGTCCTTTTTACATAAAAAATTCCCCGGCCAGAAACGCTTTTCTCTCGAAGGGGGAGAAACGATCATTGCCGCATTGCAGGCGGTGGTTAAAAAGAGTGCCGAAATGGGGATCCAGACTCTGGTTCTGGGGATGGCGCATCGCGGCCGACTCAACGTGCTGGCGAATGTTTTTCACAAACCGCTGGAAAATATGTTTGCCGAGTTTCGCGACAATATGGAATTCGGTTTCGTCGGTGACGGTGATGTAAAATATCACAAGGGACTCTCGGTCGATATCGCCCTGGCTGGCGACCGGTCAATCCATTTGACTCTGGCACCGAATCCGAGTCATCTCGAAGCGGTCGATCCGGTGGTAGAGGGGAAGGCTCGCGCCCGTCAGGATGAGAAGGGGAAACAGGGGGAGGCGGAGGTTCTGCCGGTTCTGATGCATGGCGATGCCGCCTTTGCCGGGCAGGGGGTCGTCGCTGAAACCTTGAATCTATCGCAACTAGAAGGGTACCGGACCGGCGGCACTCTGCATCTGGTTCTCAATAATCAGATCGGGTTTACCACTCTGCCAGCTGATGCCCGCTCGACCCGCTATGCGACTGACGTCGCCAAAATGCTGATGGTCCCGATCTTTCATGTCAATGGAGAGGATCCGGAAGCTGTTGTCTGGGCGGCATCTCTCGCCCTGGAGTACCGGCAGCGTTTCGGTAAAGACGCGGTGATGGAGATGCTCTGTTTCCGGAAATACGGGCATAATGAAGGGGACGAACCGAATTTCACCCAGCCGTTAATGTATGAAAAGATTCGTCAGCGCCCGCCGGTCTCCGACCTTTATCGCGATCATCTGATTGCCGCAGCGGTCGCATCTACAGCGGAACTTGAAAAGATCAATGCGGCGGTGGTTCAACGGCTCGACCGGGCTTTTGATGGACAGCCCGAATCGGTTTCGGATCTCGGTTTTTACGGCAAATGGGAGCAGATGCTGCGCGAATATTCTGCCGTCGATCCGTCTACGACTGTTGATCGGCAGACGTTGGTCACGCTTGGACAGCAGCTCGGCGACCTGCCGAAAACGTTTACGCCTCACCCAAAAGTCGCCAAACTGCTTAACGAACGCATGCAGGCGATTGTCGAGGGTCGCCCCTTCGATTGGGGGAATGCCGAGACGCTTTGTTATGCGACGCTGTTGCACGAGGGGTTTTCGGTTCGCCTCTCCGGTCAGGATTCGCGGCGCGGCACCTTTAATCATCGACACGCCGCCCTGCATGATCTGCATACGGCTGCTCTGCATGTGCCGTTATCGACGCTCTGCAGTCGTCTACACCAGTTTCAGGTGTACGACAGTATGCTCTCCGAGGTGGCCGTCCTCGGGTTCGAATACGGCTACTCGCTCGAAACCCCGAACGGGCTGGTGATCTGGGAAGCACAATTCGGCGACTTTGCCAACGGCGCCCAGGTCATCATCGACCAGTTTATTGCCGGAAGTGCTTCAAAGTGGGATCGCAGCAGTGGTCTGGTGATGTTTCTACCACACGGCTACGAGGGGCAGGGGGGGGAACACTCCAGTGCCCGGATCGAGCGTTTTCTGCAACTCTGCGCCGAACACAATCTGTTTGTTGTCACTCCGTCAACACCGGCGCAGCTGTTTCATCTCCTCCGCCGTCAGGTGAAATTGCCATTCAGACGCCCCTTGATCGTCTTCACTCCAAAAAGTCTGTTACGCCATCCAGCCTGTCAATCGACTCTGAGTGAACTGAGTCATGGTGGTTTTCAGGCGTTTATCGATGCGGCGGCCCCTTCCAAAAAATATACGCGCATCGTGCTCTGCAGCGGCAAGATCTATTATGATCTCCTGGCAAAAAAAGAAGAGGTGAAGGATGAACAGGTCGCCATCATCCGTATTGAACAGCTCTACCCTCTGATGGCGGACCAGCTCACTACAATCCTGGCGCAGTATGCAAAAAAGGCAGAACTTTGCTGGGTGCAGGAAGAGCCAGCTAATGCCGGTGCCTGGGCTTATCTGGCACCACAACTCGAAAAGATCGGGAAACGCCCTTTGCGTTATATCGGTCGTCGAGCTGCCGCCGCTACAGCGGTCGGCTCGCACCGCCTGCATCAGGAGGTGCAGGAGAAACTGCTGACTGAAGCGTTTAACCTGCAGACCGACTGACGGTCGCACCGGAGGAATAAAAAATGGAGATTAAAATTCCTGAAGTTGGCGAGTCGATACGGGAAGTTGTCGTTTCGAGATGGAATAAGCAGGAGGGAGACACGGTCAAACGCGATGAGCTGATCTGTGAACTGGAGACCGACAAGGTTGCCCTGGAGATTAATGCCGAAGCTGACGGGATACTTCGTATCACTGTGAAGGAAGGGGAGACGGTAACGCCAGGGACGGTCATCGGCCAGATCGA
This sequence comes from Desulfuromonadales bacterium, assembly GCA_014859615.1. Lineage (GTDB taxonomy): Bacteria > Desulfobacterota > Desulfuromonadia > Desulfuromonadales > UBA2294 > Kmv16. Next base: position 6,924 of record JACUTX010000130.1, read on the forward strand.
AACCGATGGTGTGGAACCGGATGATGAAACTGCTGCTGTGGATCCGGAACTTGAAACAGCTGATGCGAGACCGGTCGAGCCCTCAGCTCCCTCGAAGTCAGACGCTGTTTCGTCGAAGCCGAAAACGGCAACGACAGAGGCAAAAATCGGGGCAGAGAAGCCAGCTTCGGCAGCAGTGAAGAAGGAGTCGGCCCCGGCACAGAAGCCGACTGCAACCCCGTCGCCAGCAGCGATCGCCTCGCGGTTGGCAGACGTCCCCGGTGAAGGACCGGTCGAACGGACGGCGATGACGCCGATCCGCAAGCGGATTGCCGAGCGGCTGCTCGAAGCTCGTCAGAAAACCGCGATGCTGACCACCTTCAATGAAGCGGATATGTCACGTCTCCTCGCACTGCGTGCCGCCCGGCGCGA
>JACUTX010000131.1 GCA_014859615.1 Desulfuromonadales bacterium
AGTTATTTATGGAGGTATTATGTTTAAAGCCGGATTTATTCTATTAATCGCTTTTATGATTTTGTTGCCGTCGATGGTTCTTGCTTTTGATTTTAAAGAGTTGCAGATTAATGGTTTTATCTCTCAGGGATACCTGAAGAGCTCTTATAATAATTGGCTCGCTGTCGATTCAGTCGATGGAACCTTACAGATCAACGAGGTCGGGATCACGCTTACGGCTCCGGTCACACAGAGATTGCGGGTCGGGATGCAGCTCCTCTCCCGGGATCTCGGTGACGAGGGGAACAATGAAGTTCGTCTCGATTGGGCGTTCGGTGATTATCGCATCTCTGATTCCTTTGGTCTGCGTCTTGGTAAGGTGAAGATGCCGATCGGCTTGTACAACGAAGGGCGTGATTCTGATTTTTTGCGCAACATGGCTTTTCTGCCGCAGAGTGTTTATGACGAAACCCGTCGGAATCTGCTGGTCGCATCGCAAGGTCTGCAGATTTATGGCAATATTCCGTTGTCGGCAGCCGGTGATCTCGATTACGCTGCCCATTATGGTCAGATCCATTTTCCTGAAGACTCGCCGACACTCGATGCGTTTCTCGGTTTTGCAAATATGGGCGCTGGATGGAATCCGCTGGCTCCAGCGCCGAATCCATCACCCTGGAACCGGATTTCGGCCGATAATGAATATGTCTATGGCGGTCAACTTCGCTACAACACCCCCCTCGATGGCCTGCGCCTGGCCGGTTCTTTTTTTGAAGGGAAGGCAGACTTTTCCCTGAACGACAGTAACGGGACAACCCCTGCCGGCAACTTGCGGGTCAAGATTCACCAGATGTATGTCGCTTCGCTTGAATACGCCACTCCGTGGTTCACGCTCTCATCTGAGTATGTCCAGTATAAGCAGCCAGCCTGGCTCAACGGAACCGAATTTCCGTCCGGAACATCGGTCGGGATGTATGGGATGCTCGCGATCCCTTTTCCGGGGCAGGAGAATGTTTGCGTCGTTGGGATGTATGATGTCTATTACAGTGACGAAGAGGACAAGAGTGGGACCCGTCAGGCTTTAATCATGGGGGGGGCGGCTTATGATTATTATCGCAAAGATGTCGGTGCCGGCGTGCGCTGGGATCTCAACGATTTCTGGTTGATTAAAGCCGAGTACCATAAGGTGATCGGCGCTGCTCTTCTTACACAGTATTTTAATGCCAATATGGCGGTAAAAAATTGGGACTATTACGCGGTGAAGACATCGTTTAATTTTTGATAAAGGTGTTTGGTTCGTTTTAAAAAAATATTACGGAGGGTTAACAGATGAAATATATAACAGCCATACTGATATTGACCTTGCTTTCAATCGGCGGCGTTGCGCTGGCTGCTGAATATGTGTTGATTACCGATAATACGAATCCGGTCTCGGAACTTACGGCGAAAGAGGTTAAGAATATCTATCTCGGCAAAAAGACCGTCTGGAGTGACGGGAGTCATATTACGGTCTTTACCAATACAGAATCAAATGTCAATCCCCTGTTCATGCAGGAAATGGTGCGTAAAACAACGCAGCAATATACAACTTACTGGAAAAAATCGCTCTTTACCGGTACCGGCCTGCCGCCCAGGGATTTTGCTTCAGATGATGAGATCAAGGGAGCTGTATCGGCCAAACCCGGATCGATCGGCTATATTTCGCTTTCGGCTCTCGATTCGTCCGTCAAACAACTCCGGATCGACTGAGGCTGATCCTTATGATGTCTCTTTTTAACAGCATTAAATCGAAGGTCTGGTTCTGCGCCTCAATCGGTCTTGTCGGCTTTCTGGTCGCGACGGTCTCAACCTATCAATCGAACAGTCGGTTGATCGATGATCTTGGTCATCTGCGCGATGTGACTTTCCCTTTATCGATGCGGGGCGAGGAAGTCCGGAATCTTTTTTCCCGGCAGACCTCCTTGTATGAAGATGCTTTTCTTCTGGCGGATGAAGAATCTCTGCTTGAAGGGGATGCTCTTTCTAAACAGATTCAATCCCTGTTTGCCGATATGTTGCCGGTATTGAAGACGGTTGACGGAAAACTTCTGTCGATCCGCATGCAGTTGACCTCTTTACAGACGTTGTATGATGAGTATGCGGCGATGGCCGGTTACAATTATGCCTTGTTGATCGACGGGGCTGATATGGAACAGTTGCAGAATGAAATCGCCCGAATCGGGGCTACCCACCAGGAGATGGAGGTTGCACTCAACCGACTGAAAGTCGATCTGCAACGGGCGGTTGAAGACGATATCGCTAGTGGTGAAACGACGGCTGACGCTAACTCCCGATTGATTGTGATTCTTTTTCTCGGTGTCGGTTTTTTGTCGATTCTGATTGTCAATGTTGCTGCTTCGCGACTGCTTGTTCGCCCTGTCCGGCTGGTTCAGGGTCAGGCTGCCCGTTTCGCTGCGGGCGATTTTGCGGCGGTTGATACATTAGATGTAACCAGCGGTGGTGAGATCGGGGATCTCTTGCAGGCTATTCGCAAGATGGCTCATAGCCTGCAGGAGATGCTTGTTGATATCTCAACCTCTTCAAATAAGCTCGGGACTGTTTCGTCCACGCTTCAGTCAACATCGGCGCGCGTGGCTTCCTCGGCGCAAAATCAGGTGACTGAGGTTGCGACAGCTTCGACGGCTATGGAGCGGATCGGAGCTTCGGTGGCTCAGGTCGGCGAACAGATGGAGAGGGTCTCTTCGACCTCGGAAGAGATTACCAGCTCGATATTTGAACAGGCCGCCAGTTCCGAAGAGATTGCGCAAAATATCGATGGGCTTTCCGAATCGGCTGAGCATGTTAATTCGTCGATTATCCAGGTGTCGAGCAATATTCGTCAGATTTCAGAAAGCGTTATGGTGCTCAGGGATGAATCCGACGTGACGGTATCGTCTGTCACCGAGATGGAGAGTTCCATTCGTCAGGTTATGCAAGGGGCAAAAGATACGGCCGAGATCGCCTCGACTGTCCATGCCGATGCAAAAGTCGGGCATCGGGGTGTTACCGAGGCGATTCAAGGGATGCAACGGATCAAACTCTCCTCTCACGCCGTCTCGGCGGCGATTAAATCTTTCTCTGAAAAGACTGAAAATATCGGAACCATACTGTCGGTGATTAATAATCTGGCCGATGAAACCAATCTGCTGGCGTTAAACGCGGCAATCATTGCTGCTCAGGCTGGTGAACATGGTCGAGGTTTTGCCGTTGTTGCCGGTCAGATCAAGGCATTGGCTGATCAGACCGGCCAATCGACACGTGAAATTGTTGATATTATTGACGGGATTAAGGGGGAGAGTCGAAATGCCGTCTCTGCGATCATCGAAGTGGAAAAGAGTATCGATGAAGGGGAATCTTTGTCGATTCAATCGGGCGCCATGTTGCAGAAGATTGTCGATGGTGCCCAACAGGTGGTCAGTGAAATGGAAAGAATCTCCCGCGCTACCAATGAACAGGTGCAAGGGAGTGGATTGATCCGTGGTTCGATGAACAACGTGTCGACGATGGTCCATCAGATTGTATCGGCGATTGCCGAGCAAGAGAGAGGGAGTCACGTCATCACGCAAGCCGCGCAGAGGGTACGCGACCTGGTCGCCCAGATTAATATTTCGATCCACGAGCAGAGTCAGGCGAGTCGCGGCGTCGCATCGGGAATGCAGGATGTTAACGCGATGATTCAGAAAGTTTTTACTTTCTGCGCGGAACAAAGAGGTGAAAGCAGACAGATCACAATGGCCGTTGACAGTATCAGGGCCTCGGCACAACAGAGCTTTGAAGCCACGACAGTGGTTAATACAGCAACAATTTCCCTCGAAGAACAGGTCGCGCAGTTGCAAATGGCCGTCGGCCGTTTTGACTTTTCACCGAAAAAAACTACCCGACATTGAAAATGCTGACCCTCGTGATCAGCGGCCTGTTTCTGAGTACAATTACGTTTTAATCAAATTGCAGAATGTGCTAAAATTCGCGAGGGGACTGATGGTTCCTGGCTATTGTTGTATTGCCGGGTTCATCCCTCGGCCAATCTAACCCCGCTTCCCTACTGGATTTCAATGCGAGTCGTCTCTTCTCTCAGACGTGCGTTCACTCTTCATTATATTGTTGCGGCTGTTTTTCCAATTCTCCTGTTCGCCTGGTTCTCTTTTGTTTACTTCAATCATCATCTGCTCAACGAAATATTTCGGTCGAACGCTTTTCTTGCGCATGAAATAGTTGCCCAGACGGAGGATTTTCTTACTCGGCGCTCCACGATATTAAAACATCTTGTCCTGATCGTTTCAGGCGGCAGATACGGTGTTTTTAACGAGGCGGATTTTTATCTCGCTGCAGAAGTCAATAGTTCAGATGATTTTGAATCGATCTATATTCTCGATCGATCCGGCAAAATTATTCATCTCGGTCTCGCTGCAGGTGAGCAGGCGTTGAAAAGCGATTACCAACAGGCCGATTTTTCCGGGCATGAGTTGTTTAAACGCTTCGCACGGGGAGAAGAACCGGGGTGGTCTGGTGTCTACACATCTCTTACCAGTGGTGAACCGTCGATCAGTCTCGGGCTGACTTATGACGATTATCTTGTAATCGGCAATCTCAGTCTGCATCATCTGGGAAAGATCGTCGGCCGCTTTTCTCTTTTCGATCAGCCCCTTCTCTCCGATAACGGGAAGAGCTCTTTCATTTTTTCTATTGTTGACCGCAATGGTCTGCCGATTGCTCACACGGATGCTGCGATGGTGTTTCGACAGCAGGCGATGCGGAATCATTCTGAAATTGTCGATGCGCTTTCAGGCACAGTGGTCACAGCCGTCAACTCACATGAGGGGAGAAATTGGGTGGAGAGCGGATTGCCGGTGCGGGAGACCGGCTGGGCTGTCTGGATTTCACGGGATTTCGATCAGTTAACGGCGCCGATCAGAACAACGCGTTATGTCTTTTTGTCGATTCTGGCGGCATCTGTCACCTTTGCAACTCTGGCAGGACTCCTGGTTTCGCGTAAAGTGCTACGGCCGTTAGGGCGGCTGGTCGAAGGGGTTGGTGCTCTGGCAGACGGGGAGCGTGTTTTCCAGCTGGGGGAGCCGTCCTATGTTGAGATTGACGAGCTGACCTGTGGCTTTAAGCGAATGTCTCTTGCAGTGTTGGAGCGGGAGTTGTCGCTGGGCAAAAGTGAAAGCCGCTTTCGATCGCTGGTTAATTCTATTGAAGGGATCGTTTTTGAAGCTGATTTTCCGGAGATGAGATTGACTTTTGTCAGTGAACGTTCCGAGCAGATCAGCGGCTATCCGGCCTCAACATGGCTGGCGACGCCGGAGTTCTGGCAAACATGTATACATCCGGATGATCGGTCATGGGCCTTTAATTACAGTCTGAATCAGGTTGAATCAGGCCGAAATCATCAGTTTGAATACCGTCTTCTGCATCGTGATGGTCATGTTGTCTGGGTCAGACAGATGGTTAATCTGGTGGTGGAAGAGGGGGCGCCAACCCGGCTGCTCGGGGTTATGATCGACGTCACCGAAAGCAAGGAAGCAGCGATTGCTCTGCAGGAGAGCGAACAGAGATTTCGAAGTCTGGTGGAGCAGGCTGCTGATGCCATCTATATTTTTGATACCAACGGACAACTGGTCGATGTGAATGAACAGGCCTGTCGATCTCTTGGTTACAGCCGTGACGTGTTGAAGACGAAAAAAGTCTCTGATATTCAGCTTCTTCACCCCTCTTTGGAATTTACGTCGCTGCAGAAGACGGTCATGCAGGGTGGTCCTCTCACTTTTGAAGCTGAGCATCGGCGAAAAAACAGTCAGCTCGTTCCGGTCGAAATACGTCTCGGGTCGTTTCAGTTTCAGGACACCCCGCTTTTTCTGGCGCTGGCACGCGATATTACTGAACGTAAAAAGAGCGATGCTGCCTTGAAAGAGAGTGAGGAGCGGGTACGGTTGTTGCTCGATTCGACGGCAGAAGGTGTTTATGGGATGGATTGCGCCGCCCGGTGCACTTTTTGTAACGCCGCAGGGCTTAAATTACTCGGTTTCAATAGCGAACAGGAGCTCCTCGGCAAAAACGTCCATGAACTGTTTCATAAAGGCTACGATAATGGCACCCCCTGCATCCAGGAAGAGTGTACGATCTGTAACATCTTGACCACCGGTATTGACGCGCACTCTGATGCCGAATTATTTTCGGATGCCGATGGTCGATATTTTCCGGTCGAATATTTTGCCCGGCCGATTGTCAAGGGGGATAAAATGGTCGGCGTTGTGGTTGTTTTTCACGACGTAACAGAGCGCAAGCTGCGGCTGCAGCAGAGTATCAGAACGGCCCAACTCGCCTCTCTCGGGGAGCTGGCGGCGGGCGTCGCTCACGAAATCAACAACCCGATCAGTGGCGTGATCAATTACACCCAGATCTTGCTGAACCGGCACAAAGAGATTGGCGAGGAGTACGATCTGCTGCAACGAATTCTTAAAGAGGGGGAGCGTGTGGCGACCATCGTCCGGGATCTGCTGTTTTTTTCCCGTGAAGGCGGACCCGAAAAAGTGCTCTCAAGTATTTCTGACCTGCTCGAAGATTCGTTGTCCCTTTCCGCTGCCCAGATCCGCAAAGAGGGGATTTTGCTGACCGTCGATTGTGCAAAAGAATTACCTCTGATCTATGCGCGGGCACAACAGCTCCAGCAACTGTTCCTGAATATTCTGAGCAATGCCCGACATGCGCTGGCCGAAAAATATCCGGGGAACGACGAAAATAAAAAAATTGAAATTTCTCTCAAATTGGTCACCCATGGTGAGACCGGTTATATCAGAGTCCTGTTTAAAGATTATGGTGTCGGTATTCCCAAAGCGAGAATTGAGCGTGTCCTCCACCCGTTTGTCACCACGAAAGCGGCCGGAGTCGGCACCGGCCTTGGCCTCAGCATCAGCCTTGATATTGTCAAGAAACATGGCGGAGCGCTCTGGATTGAGAGTGTTGAGGGGGTGTCGACTGAGGTCTATATTGAACTGCCGATCGCCCGAAAGGATTAAAAGCATGGCGTCACGGATACTGGTTGTGGACGATGAAGAGAATATTCGTTATACCTTCGCATCTTTTCTCAAAGATGAAGGTTTGATTGTCGACGTCGCCTGTTCCATTGAAGAGTGCCGTCAGGCGCTTTCTGTGCGGGATTTTGATCTGGTCTATCTCGATATCCTCCTGGGGGGGGATAGTGGTATAGACGCATTGCGCATCTGCAAGGAGATGAATCCGGCTTGCCCGGTGGTGATGGTGACCGGTTCCCCGGATCTCGATACGGCAACCGATGC
>JACUTX010000406.1 GCA_014859615.1 Desulfuromonadales bacterium
TCGTAGATCGACAGTTCGAGCATTTTCGGATCGACCATGATCAGCCGGACATCTTTGGGGTCGGCACGGTAGAGCAGAGAGAGAATCATGGTGTTGATCGAGACCGATTTACCGCTGCCGGTGGAGCCGGCAACCAGCAGGTGCGGCATTTTGGCGAGGTCAGAGACAACGGTGCGACCGAAAATATCTTTGCCGAGCGCCATCGGGAGGCGGAAGCGGCTCTTCTGGAATTCATCCGACTGGATGATCTCTTTTAAATAGACGGTTTCCCGATCCTTGTTCGGAATTTCGATGCCGACCACGCCACGTCCGGGGATCGGGGCGACGATCCTGATCGAATGGGCGGATAACGCCATGGTCAGGTCGTCGGAGAGGCCGGCAATTTTGTTCACCTTGACCCCGGGTGCGGGGAGGAATTCGTACATGGTGACGACCGGCCCCGGTTTGACTTCGACAACTTCACCTTCGACACCGAAATCCTTCAGCTTCTTCTCGAGGATGCGGGCATTCATGGTCAGGGCATCTTTGTCGACCGGTTTCGGATCGGCACCTTCATGGTTCAATAACGAAAGGTCGGGTGTGTGATAATCGCCGGAGACCTGGATAAAGTCAAAAGTGACCTGCGCTGCATCAGGCTCTTTATTCGATCGCTTTTTGTTCGGGATTTTAATCTCCAGCCGCGGTTTGGCAACCGCCGGGGTAATGATTGGAGCCGAATCGATTCTGACCCCTTTTTCTCTCGCTTTTTGTGCAGCTTTCACCTGTTTGGTTTCGCGTCTGCGGTCGAGAAACTCTGCAAACTGAGCCAGACGTCCTTCGAGAAACAAAACCAGAGAGAAGCGGGCGGTTAGCATAGTGGCAACCAGCAAAAAGACCGACAGAAAGATCGTCGCCCCGCCGATATTCAGATAGTCGACGAGCCCCCCCCCGAGAATGGCACCGACGGCGCCGCCCGGACGGGTGAGTTCCTGATTGAAGAGTGAAATGCTGGAGATATGCAGGGCAAAGAGGCCGTCGAGAGTCAGAATCAGAATGGCAAAGGCGCCGAATTTGTAAGCCCGAAATTTGATGTCGCGAAATTTCAGCAGTCGCCAGGCAAACAGCAAGCAGGCGAAGGGGAGGAGCAGAATCGGCAGTCCGAAACCCTGAAAGAGCAGATCCGCAAGGTGTGAGCCGATCTTCCCGCCGTAATTGGCGATCTGGTCTGGATGAAAGGTGTTGTTGAACGAGGGGTCGGTGCTCTTGAATGAGAAGAGGCAGAGGAGCAGGT
>JACUTX010000407.1 GCA_014859615.1 Desulfuromonadales bacterium
AATGAACTGCCTCGCAGCAAGCTACGAGGTATCAACAGCCTGCAACCTTTGTTAAAAAGCGCAGCGAGCTGCGGGGAATAAGACCCTCTTTCTGATTTACTGCGTGCTGCTGCCGGTCGGCGGTGGTGCCTCTTCCATCAAAGCGGGAACGGGCGGCATCGGAGCAGGAATAGAGTCTGATCCTGACGTTACGCTGAATCGAGACAAGCCGATAAGCTGGCCGGAATCGGTGATCACCTGAACCTGCCAGCGGCCAACCGGATCAGCCGGAAAGTTGCGCTTGTGCGTCCAGGCGCGATACCCCTCTTTGCGTCCGCCGGTAATCTTGAGGGTGATGCGGTCAACCTCCACACCGTTTTGCAGCCAGACATGATGGATCTGCTCATTGAGTCCACGCGGGGCGCGAACGGCGGTCAGGGCATACAGTCCTATCTGATGCAGCGCGGTGGCATCAATCTGATTGAGGCTGGCGATAGAGGTGCGCTCCTGAGGATCAATCTGTTGCGACAACGAGATCTCGACGAGCCGCAGTGTGGCCGGCGGGACCCAACTGCGCCCCTGCCAGAGAGCGGCGGCGAGCATCACCAGCATCAGAATCAGTAAAGGGCGTCTCCACCAGCGGTCGTTCAGCAACAGCTTCCCCAGACTCGGAAGGCTGAACAAAAGCGACATCAGCAAGGCCAGGGCCAGACTCTGTTTGGTGGTCAGTTGCAAAATCAGCGGCAAAACCACCAGCAAAACGGCAAAAAGAGACAAGGTATGGAAGATGATAAAGAGAGAACGACGGGGCGCGAGCTGTTTATAATAGAGCGGATCAATCACTGAAATCAGCGCGCAGAAGAGCAACAGAACGGTAAAGACCACCTGGCCGTGATTCCAGCTGGTGACGACAAGAAAAAAAGGGAGGACAAAAAAGAGGCTTTCCTGCTGCACCATCTGGGTAGCATAACGCATCAGTGCAGGCGGAAGATCAAAACCGAAACGCCGCAGGAGTCCGGCCCGAAGCCAGTTCTCCAGCACCAGCCAAACCCAGCTCGACAACATCAGCAACGCGATGATCTGAGCGTACGATTCACGCCTTTCAACCAGTAAAAAACTGGCCACGCCGGACGCAAATCCGAACAATGCCATCAGACCGGAATGCCGTTCAAAAAGATCAACCAGACGCAGGAAAAGGGAATTCAGAAATGCCATAAACAAAGAGTACTCATAAAGCTTAAATGCCTGATAGACCGTACTTCTTTAAGTCATCTTTGTAAAGCGGCAAACG
>JACUTX010000132.1 GCA_014859615.1 Desulfuromonadales bacterium
TTAACAAAGGTTGCAGGCTGTTGATACCTCGTAGCTTGCTGCGAGGCAGTTCATTTTCATAGGGTTGCGGCATCATAACGCCCTTCGGCGGTGTCCCGCGTTCGGCGCGGTGGAGCTTGCGCAATTGATCGAAGTATGCGATTTTGTTTTGGCCTTTTTTTTTGCCGTAATGTTCGATCAGCTGCGAAAGTGAATCAAAAAGCTATGCGAATTCTTATTGTCGGTGCTGGCCAGGTCGGTTATTTTCTCAGCGAACGGCTGTCGCTTGAGGGGCATGAAGTGACGCTGGTCGATCGCAGCGATGAAAATCTGCGTCGGGCTGAAGACCGCCTGAATGTCCTCGGGATCGTCGGTAACGGTGCCAGTGCTGAAACCCTGGAGCAGGCGGGGATCAAGCAGACCGATATTTTTATTGCCGTCACCGATCTCGACGAGGTGAATATCCTCGCTTGTCTGCTGGCGCGCGAGTATCAGGTCAAGACCCGGATTGCCCGGGTGACGAGTATCGAATATTCCGGGCAGGGCGCCATCCTCTCCAAGGAGAAGCTCGGTATCGACCTTTTGATCAATCCGAATGATGCCGTTGCTGATGAAATCAGCAAAATCGCTTGCCGGACCGGGGCGTTTGATGTTGCCGAATTTGTCGAAGGACAGGTGCAGTTTCTCGGTTATCGCATTACGGCGGAGAGCCCGTTGTGTGATCTGACCCTGCGCGAGCTGGGGGAGATCCGGGGGATTTACCGGTTTGTCGTTACGGCAATTACCCGGGATGACAAGACTCTGGTGCCACGCGGCGACGATAAGATTCAGGCTGGAGATCGGATCTTTATTTTTGCCTCGACCAAGGATCTGCCAGCTATACAGTATATGCTGAAGCAGGAAGAAGGGGAGACGAGCAAGCGCCGTCGAGCCTTTATTCTCGGTGGAGGGCGGATCGGACTGCGGATTGCCAAGAATCTGGAAGAGCGACATTTTGATGTTCGACTGATCGACCGCGACGAAGAGCGGTGTGACGTGTTGTCGGCTGAATTGAAGCGCGGGATTGTGATACATGCTGAGGGGAACGATATCAGTACCCTGATCGATGAAGGGGTTGAAGTGGCGGAGGTCTATATCGCCGCAACCGACAGTGACGAGACGAATATCCTCAGTTCGCTTTTGGCGAGACAACATGGTGCCAAACGGGCGCTGACGCTGGTCAACAGTCCGGAGATGCTCGGTCTCGCCCCGACTCTGGGGATCGACGCCTGCATCTCGCCGCGGATCGCTGCGGCCAGCGCCATCCTCAAGTATGTGCGTCGAGGTGATATTGTCTCGGTCGCGGCGATCGAAGGGAGCAACGCCGAAGTTCTGGAACTCCAGGTCGGCCGTGACAGTAATATGCTCGACCGGCCGTTGAGTGAACTCGATTTTCCGGCCGGTGCAATTATCGGCGCAATTGTTCGTGCCGGGGGCTATCAGATCCCCGACGGGAGTTCCACCCTGCAGCAGGGTGATCGGGTCGTTGTTTTTGCCCTCCCCGAAGCGGTTGCCAAGGTTGAGAGTTTTTTTGCATAGAACTGTGTAAACCATGAATCCCGGCGCAAGGTTGCGCCATTTTATGATGGACAAGGTGCCTGATGAATATTGTGCTGACTCTGCGTATTCTCGGCGCTCTGCTGCTCTTCCTGTCGGCGGCACTGTTGCTGCCGATTCCGTTTGCTCTCTACTATAATGACGGTTCCACCAGCTCCTTTTTGTTTGCGGCGGGGATCACTTTTGTGGTCGGATTCCTCTTGTTCAAGGGGTGTCGCAGTCAGCGGGAGCTCTCGTTACGCGACGGCTTCGCCATAGTCAGTTTCAGCTGGCTCTTTTATGCTCTGTTTGGAGCGCTGCCGTTCTATCTCAGCGGTGCGATCCCTTCGTTTATCGATGCCAGTTTTGAAACTCTGAGCGGCTTTACCACCACCGGCGCGACAATTCTGACCGTGGTGGAGAATCTTCCGCAGAGTCTGCTCCTCTGGCGAGCCTTGACCCACTGGTTGGGCGGCATGGGGATTATTGTCATGTCGCTGGCGATTCTGCCGATGCTCGGGGTCGGCGGGATGCAGCTGTTCAAGGCCGAAGTCCCCGGGCCGACGGCGGATCGGTTGAAACCGAGGATTCAGGATACCGCCAAGCTGCTCTGGGGCGTTTATGTCTTTTTAACCGCGGTCGAAGTGGTGCTGTTGATGCTCGGTAAAATGAGCTTTTTTGAATCGCTCTGTCACGCCTTTGCGACGCTTGCGACTGGCGGATTTTCGTCCCGCAACGCCTCGGTCGGTGCTTACAACAGCGCTTACATTGACGGCGTTATCACCCTCTTCATGTTTCTGGCCGGGGTCAATTTTTTTCTGCATTATCAGGCGTTGCGCGGACGTCTCACCGAGTTCTGGAAAAACGAGGAGTTTCGTATCTATCTCGGGATAACCGTCGGATCGATTCTGCTTTTGATGGTTATGAATCAGGGGAGTGTTTACAACTCGCTACTCGAAAACCTGCGCTTCAGCTCGTTTCAGGCGGTCTCCATTCTGACCACGACCGGTTTCGGAACTGCCGATTATGAACAGTGGCCGGTTCTCTCCCAGTATCTGCTGGTCGCCATGATGTTTATCGGCGGCTGTGCTGGGTCGACCGCCGGCGGGATGAAGGTGGCCCGCATCCTGTTGCTGTTCAAGCATGCTCATGTTCAGCTGTTTCGTCTTATTCACCCCCGGGCCGTTCGATTGGTTAAACTCGGTAACCGGCCGGTTAATCGCGAGGTGATGCAGTCGATCCTCGGTTTTTTTGCTCTCTATATGGGGATCTTCGTCATCGCCTCGTTTCTGATGGCGGCGGCAGGGATGGATCTGGTATCGGCCGGGGCTGCGGTGATTGCGACGTTGGGGAATATCGGGCCGGGACTCGGCAGTGTCGGTCCGACGGATCATTATGGTCATATCGCTCCGTTTGGCAAAGGGGTGCTGATGTTCTGTATGTTGCTTGGGCGGCTTGAACTATTTACCGTCCTGGTTCTTTTTTTCCCGACCTTCTGGCGGAAGTGAACCTGTTTCATCTTTCTGTTCAGACCGCTAGACGATATTTTCCTGCCTGAATCAGGTATAATTTACACGCCGTCTGTTTTATGCGGGGTGTAACGTTTCATTGCCGTTTTGGATAATCTGCAAAAAGTTGTGATCCAAAAAATTGTTACTTTTGGGGCCTCATGGTATTACAGGCGGATTTCGGATAAGATCTGCGGGCATGAGACTGCATTTTATGGTGCTGAATCGTTACAAAAGGAGTTTTTCTTGGATATCGGTCTGGATAAATTGATGAGCAGTGTACCGGAAACCCTCCCGCTGCTTCCGGTCAGGGATCTGGTGGTTTTCCCTTATATGATTCTGCCGCTCTTTGTCGGGCGCCAAAAATCGTTATCGGCGGTCGATGCTGCTCTGTCCGGTGATCGGCTTATTTTCCTGGCGTCGCAACGGGAACTGACTCAGGAATCGCCGGTGGCGGCCGACATTTATGAGGTCGGCACCGTTGCCATGATTATGCGGATGCTCAAACTGCCGGACGGCCGGGTCAAGGTGCTGGTTCAGGGGGTCACCCGGGCCAGGATCAAGACGTTTCTGGAGGAATCGCCTCACTTTGCGGTCCGCCTCGACGCGGTTGCAGAGCCGGTAGAGTCCCCGCCGGGGCTGGAGACGCAGGCGTTGATGCGAACCGTGCGCGAACAGCTGTCGCAAATCTCTTCGTATGGTCGCACACTCCCTGGTGATGTTTTGAATATTCTCGACAACATCGAGCACCCCGGCGGATTGGCCGATCTGGTGGCGAGTCATCTCGATCTGAAGGTTGCAGAGGCACAGTCGATTCTTGAGATACTGGAACCGGTTGAGCGTCTGTTGCGGGTCAAGGAATTTTTGTCCAAAGAGCTGGAGCTGGTGATGGTTCAGGACCGGATCCAGACCCGGGCCAAGGAGGAGATGGGGAAGTCCCAGCGGGAATATTTTCTGCGGGAACAGCTCCGCGCGATTCAGACCGAGCTCGGTGAGGCGGATACGCGGGGAGAGGATGTTGCTGATTTTCGTCGTCGGTTGCTCGATGCCGTTCTCCCGGAGTCGGCCCAAAAAGAGGCGGACAAGCAGCTGCGTCGCCTTGAGACCATGCACCCGGAGGCGGCGGAATATTCGACCGTCTTCTCTTACCTCGACTGGCTCGCTGATCTCCCCTGGTCGAAACAGAGCGACGACAATCTCGATCTCGACACCGCCCGCAAGGTGCTGGATGAAGATCATTTTGATCTGGAAAAGATCAAAGAGCGAATCCTCGAATTTCTGGCGGTCTGTAAACTGAAAAAAAATATGAAGGGGCCGATCCTCTGTTTTGTCGGACCGCCCGGAGTCGGGAAGACCTCTCTGGGTAAATCGATTGCCCGGGCGCTCGGGCGGAGTTTTGTCAGGATCTCCCTCGGCGGGATTCGCGATGAAGCGGAAATCCGCGGTCATCGACGCACTTATGTCGGGGCGATGCCCGGACGGATCATTCAGGGGCTTAAGCAGGCGGAGAGCAACAATCCGGTCTTTATGCTCGACGAACTCGACAAGCTCGGCAATGACTATCGGGGCGACCCCTCTGCCGCCCTGCTCGAACTCCTTGATCCGGAACAGAACAGTCTCTTTTCGGATCATTTCATCAATCTCCCCTTCGATCTCTCCCGGGTCCTTTTCATCGTTACGGCGAATGTTCTCGATCCGATCCCGTCGGCCCTGCGTGACCGGCTGGAAGTGATTCGACTCGCCGGGTATACAGCTGATGAGAAGTTGTCGATCGCGCGTAAATATCTGATTCCGAGACAGCTTGAGGCGAATGGCCTCACCTCGGCACAGCTTAAAATTACCGATAGTGCCGTCCAGGGGTTGATCAATGGTTATACGGCCGAAGCCGGCTTGCGTAATCTGGAACGCGAAATCGGTTCCGTCTGCCGGAAGGTCGCCCGAAAATTTGCGTCAGGGGCGATCGCTTCGGTCCGGGTCACCCCGAAGATGCTGGAGAAGCTTCTCGGTCCGATCCGCTTTCTCCCCGATGAGGACCGAAAAAATAATGAAGTTGGTCTGGTGAACGGTCTTGCCTGGACCGAGGTCGGTGGCGAACTGTTGCAGGTCGAGGCGCATGTCATGCAGGGGAAGGGGCAGCTGCTGTTGACCGGTCATCTCGGTGAAATTATGAAAGAGAGTGCGCAGGCGGCCCTCTCTTACGCCCGGGCCCATGCAGAACAATTGTCGATTCCTGCCGATTTTTTTGAACGGACCGATGTTCATATTCATGTCCCGGCCGGAGCGATCCCAAAAGATGGGCCGAGTGCCGGTGTCACCATGGCGACAGCGTTGGTGTCGGCCTTGACCGGTCGCTATGTGCGCAAGGATGTCGCCATGACCGGTGAGATAACTCTGCGCGGCAAGGTTCTGCCGATTGGTGGATTGAAGGAGAAGGTGCTGGCTGCCGTTCAGGCGCAGATTACAACCCTGATTGTACCGGAGCGTAATCGCAAGGATCTGGAAGAGATTCCGGCTCATCTTCGCAAGAAAATCGAATTTATTTTTGTCGATCGGATTGATCAGGTCTTCAGTGCGGCCCTCCTGGAGGCGCAATGAACCGTTTGGGGCAGGGTGAATTCGAAATTATCGAACAACTTAAAGCACGCTGTGAGAGTTCACCGGTCGTGCGACTCGGGATCGGCGACGACTGTGCCATACTGCAGCTGCCGCCGGGTGAGCTGTTGTTGACGACGACCGATATGTTGATTGAATCGATCCACTTTCGACGAGACTGGACCGATTTTTTATCTTTAGGGCGCAAATCCGCAGCGGTCAATTTAAGTGATCTGGCGGCAATGGGAGCTCTCCCCCGGGCTCTTTTTCTGGCTGTTGCGATTCCGGCTGACCTCACAGCCGCAGATCTCGATCTTTTTTTTACGGGGTTTCTGGAGGTTTGTCACGCCAGTAAAGCGGTTCTGGCCGGTGGTGATACCTGCTCTTCAAAGGGGGGGGTGTCGATCTGTGTGACGGCCCTGGGAACTGCCCCTGAAACGGCAGTGGTGCGACGGACCGGAGCGCACCCGGGGGATGGCATTTATGTGACCGGAACTCTTGGCGATAGTGCTTTGGCGCTGCAATGGCTGATGACAGGGCGTACGCCGCCGCCGGAGCTGCTCAAGCGGCATCTGGAACCGACCGCCCGGGTCGAAGTCGGGCGCCGTCTGGGCACCGCCGGAGTCCCGACCGCGATGATCGATATTTCGGATGGGCTGTTGGCGGATCTCGGGCATATCCTGACGGCGTCGCGGGTCGGAGCGTGTATAGAGATCGATCGGCTCCCTTTGTCGCCCGCGTTGCGCGCGGTCGGCGATGACGATCATCTGCTGTATGATCGAGCCTTGACCGGTGGTGAGGATTATGAACTGCTCTTTACAGCGCCGCCGGAAGCGCAGGGGGAGATCGACCGGATCGCGACGGATGTTGACCTGCCGATTACCAGAGTCGGGACGATTTCAGAGACATGTGGCGAGGTGACCCTGACGCACGCGGGGAGTTTGTGTCCGATACCGCAGCATAAAGGGTACAAACACTTTTCCGCTGGTGCATAATCATGTATGGTGAGCGCTGCGGGTTAAAAGTCCGTTTTTTGGAGTGCTGAGGCGATATTGTTCCTCACGCTTTTTAATACAGAGAGTATGGTGTCGATTCGATGATGGTGTCTGAGACCTGCAAGAAACGGCCTTTTGTCGGCGCCGATTTTCTTGACGACGATTTTGCAGCGATCTGTGAGATCCTCCTCGCCCGTCGTGCTTTTGATCTTTGTTGCTACAAAGATCGTTGTATCAAGCGTCGTATTGCCAGCCGCATTCGGGCTCGGGATTTTTCTGATTCAGCAGCGTATGTAGAGCTGCTCCGATCTGATGAAAAGGAGCTGGATGCTCTGCTGGCGGTTCTGACAATTCATGTGTCGCAGTTTTTTCGCAACCCGTCGATGTTTCTGGTGCTGGAAAAAAAAGTGCTGCCGGAATTGCTGGTGCGAAAACAGCGAGAACAGGATGGTTGTCTGCGGATCTGGAGTGTCGGCTGTTCGAGTGGCGAGGAACCTTATTCTATCGCACTGCTGTTACAGGAGCAGGTGATCGATCA
>JACUTX010000133.1 GCA_014859615.1 Desulfuromonadales bacterium
TAATTATCAAAGATCAAACAGAAATTTACTATTTTAAACTCACTGATTCAGGAATTACTAAACGTAAATGTTGTGAATTTTTTCCGATATTTATAACTCGACATTAAAGCGTCTGATACCGCAAGGTTAACTGGTGTCAGCGTCAGATCGGTGAATGTGATCTTTCTAAAAGTCAGGCATCGCCACACCTAGGTACGTTAGGATAGTTAGAAAAATGATTTACAAAAACCTGGTCTCAGTAATAATTCCAGCCTACAACCACGAAAAATTTGTGGGTGAAACAATAGATTCGTTATGTGCTCAGAGCTATAAAAACATTGAGCTGATTATTCTTAACGATGGTTCTACGGATAATACTGATCAAATCATACAAAATACTCTCTCTGAATGCGAAAGGCATTTTGCTCACGTTAACTATATAAATAAAGAGAATGAAGGAATTATAAAAACCCTCAACAAGGGGATAGCTATAGCAAAAGGGAAATATATTTATATTATTGCTTCCGATGATTCTGCAGAACCTAAAGCGCTAGAGTCTTTGCATGATTTTCTTTCTAAAAACTCTGATTATGGTTTAGCCGTTGGTGATAATTATATTATTGATGATTATGGGGAAAGGTGCTTTTGGAATCAAAAATCGAAAAATGTCTACAAAAAATCTGATGCAAAATTTTTAACATTTGGTGAGAAACTCAAAGATTGCAGAAAGGATGTTGATTTCAATTCTGAAGAATTTGGTTCTTATGAAAGCCTATTGAAGGGAAATTATATTCCAAATGGCTACCTTATTCGTAAAGATATTTTAGATTCGATAGGTGGATATTCAGAAGATGCACCTTTAGAAGACTACTACATGATGATGCAAATTTCCAAAATATCCAAATTGAAATTTATAGACAAACCCTTATTCAATTACAGATGCCATTCATCTAACACAATAAAACAAACTAAAAAAATGATTAAATTTGCCGCAGAAACACTTATGCTAGAAGAAAAATACGCAAGGGAAAATGGTTGTGAAAATGAATTTCTTCGGGCTTTGGGATATAAGAAAAAATTTGGGATCCCTTTTATATTTGATATTTCCAAAAGTGGGGATACCTTCAAGGAAAGAGTTATTTTTAGAATTCTTGGGATTAGGCTATTATCATCAATTAAGACTTTCGACATGAAAGATCCATTTACAAACAAGAAGCATCATTTGAAAGTAATAAAAATTATAGGTATTCCTGTTTGTAAAAAATATGAAAAAATTTAGGAATTCCCCTGGATTTGGTTTTTTTCATTTTGTATGACATGAATTTGAGCTTTCCATGATGCCTCCTCCATCGTGATTTTTGGTTCACATGTAAGTTTTACTCTCTTTTCCGAATTTCTTAACGTTGTTAGTTCTGGAGAAAGGTCTAGCTTTTCCCTCGGAGGAAATTATTAATAAATCACTTTGGTCGGGTTGGGTTATGTAGGACACCCCCTGGCGGTCGTATTTGGCCGCAAGCCTCTGATCATCAAGTTCGATATCAGCTTCAAAAAGATAAAAACAGCTTTTGGCATTGATCAACGATCGAACCCTACTGCAGGAGACGGCGCTTCGTCTTGACGGTCTGCAATGAGGAGCATCGTTTCATGGCCGCCGAACAGATGTGGTAGATTGATCTTGTAACGCGGGGCCGCGGCGGAGATCATGCGCAATGTAGAAGAGGGAGAGACATGACACGCGCAGGGTGTTGAGATGTGGGCGGTTTGTGCAAGACTCGCAACATCATGTTTTTTTGATAGAGCAAACGTGAACAAATGGTCTCTGTTCTAATGGTCTTGATCCCGTATTTGAGCGTTATGTTGCGCTATTCTTTACGGTAAAAGTTGTTGTAGGAGATGAGCAATGTTGCTAGGATGTTGCGCTCTGAATTGACGATTATGCATGCCAAAAAAGTTGGCATGCCCCACCTTTATACGGCGTTGAATGCTGTCTAACGAGGATAGGAACTCATGAAAAACAATAAAATTGCACTTATTACCGGAATTACCGGCCAGGATGGTGCCTATCTGGCCGAATTTCTGCTCGCCAAAGGGTATATTGTCCATGGCATAAAACGCCGTTCATCTCTCTTTAATACCGACCGGATCGACCATCTCTATCAGGATCCGCATGTGGAGCACCGCAACTTTGTTCTGCACTATGGTGATCTGACCGATTCGACCAACCTGATCCGCATTATTCAGCAGGTGCAGCCGGATGAAATCTACAATCTGGCGGCGCAGAGTCATGTTGCCGTCTCTTTTGAGACTCCGGAATACACGGCGAATGCCGATGGGGTTGGGACGTTGCGAGTTCTCGAAGCGATCAGAATTCTCGGACTGGAGAAGAAGACCCGCTTTTATCAGGCTTCGACTTCGGAACTCTACGGCAAGGTTCAGGAAATTCCGCAGAAGGAGACGACGCCGTTTTACCCGCGTTCCCCCTATGCGGTGGCTAAGCTCTATTCCTACTGGATTACCGTCAACTACCGTGAGGCGTATGGACTGTTTGCCTGCAACGGCATCCTGTTTAATCATGAATCGCCGGTGCGTGGTGAAACATTTGTGACACGTAAAATTACCCGTGCGATGGCCCGACTCTCTCTCGGCCTGCAGGAGTCTCTCTACCTTGGTAATCTCGACTCGTTACGAGATTGGGGGCATGCCAAAGATTATGTTGTCGCCCAATGGCTGATGCTGCAGCAGGAGCAGCCGGACGATTTTGTTATCGCTACCGGCAAGCAGTATTCAGTGCGCGATTTTGTTGTTGCGGCAGCGGCTGAACTCGGCATTACCCTGCGCTGGGAAGGGGTGGGTGTTGATGAGATCGGTATCGTTGTTTCAGTTGATCGTGCTGATTCGCCGCTCAAGGCCGGTCAGACTATCGTCAAGGTCGATCCTCGCTATTTTCGCCCGACTGAAGTCGAAACCTTGCTCGGCGATCCGACCAAGGCGAAAACGGTTCTCGGTTGGGAACCGAAGATTACCTTTGCCGAGATGGTGGCTGAGATGGTTCGATCCGACCTCGATGCGGCCCGTCGCGATTCGCTGGTGAAACAACACGGTTTTCAGGCTTTTGACTACAATGAATAGTCCTGTCTATGTCGCCGGACATCAAGGGCTGGTCGGTTCAGCTCTGGTGGCTGGTCTGAAGTCAAAAGGGGAGTCGAAGCTGATTCTGCAGACACGTCAGGAGCTCGATCTTCTGGAACAGGAGCAGGTGCGACGTTTTTTTGCTGAACAGAAACCGGCGTCGGTTTTTCTGGCGGCAGCCAAAGTTGGCGGTATTCATGCGAACAATACCTACCCGGCAGAATTTATTTATGAAAATCTGATGATACAGAGCCATATCATCGATGCGGCGTATCGAAACGATGTCGATCGGCTGCTGTTCCTCGGGTCATCCTGTATCTACCCGAAATTTGCCCCGCAACCGATGCAGGAAGAGTCTCTGCTGACCGGCGCTCTGGAACCGACCAATGAGCCGTATGCGGTCGCCAAGATCGCCGGGATCAAGATGTGCCAGTCATACAACCGCCAGTACGGCACCCGCTATCTCGCTCTGATGCCGACCAATCTTTACGGCCCCGGCGACAATTTTGATCTCGAAAATTCACACGTGTTGCCGGCTTTGATCCGGCGTTTTCATGATGCAAAAGAACAGGGGCTTGAGGCTGTCACGGTCTGGGGGACCGGCACGCCGCGGCGGGAGTTTCTGTTCGTCGACGATATGGCACAAGCATCGTTGTTTCTGATGGATCTCCCCGAACGTCAATTTCTGGGCCTGATTGGTGATTCTGTCACTCCGTTGGTCAACATCGGATTTGGCAGCGATGTGTCGATACGCGAACTGGCAGAACTGATCCGGGAGATCGTCGGCTACACCGGCCGTCTTGAGTTTGATACCAGCCGTCCCGACGGCACTTTGCAGAAACTGCTCGATGTTGCGCGTATGAAGTCCCTCGGTTGGGAGGCACAAATCACTCTGGCGGACGGAATTGCCAAAACCTACGCCTGGTTTCTGGCTCATCAGAACGATTATCGCGTCAGCGAAAAGGGGGCAAACCGTTGATACTCCCTGTCATCCTCTCTGGTGGGGCCGGAACCCGGCTCTGGCCGCTTTCCCGCGAACTCTATCCGAAACAGCTTCTGGCGTTGATCAGCGATCGAACCCTGCTGCAGGAGACGGCGCTTCGTCTTGATGGTCTGCAGGGGGCTTGTCCCCCGCTGATCGTCTGCAATGAGGAGCATCGTTTCATGGTCGCCGAACAGATGCGCCAGATTCATATTGCCCAGACCGGTATTTTTTTGGAGCCGATTGGCCGTAATACCGCTCCGGCGGTGGCGTTGGCGGCTCTGAATGCACTGTCGCTCGGGGACGATCCGCTGCTGCTGATTTTGCCGGCTGACCACGTAATCAGGGATGTTGAACGTTTTCAGTCGGCCATCAGGTCCGGGCTGGCTCTGGCCGAGAGAGGGTCGCTTCTCACCTTCGGTGTCGTCCCGGATAGACCGGAGACCGGTTATGGTTATATCCGCACCGGCAAGAGCCTGGCTACCGGCGTTTTCGCTATCGATCAGTTTGTTGAAAAGCCGGATCTAAAGACGGCACAACTCTATCTCGCTGCAGGGGGTTTTTGCTGGAACAGCGGGATGTTTCTGTTTAAGGCCTCACGTTATGTTGAGGAATTGGCGCGTTATGCCCCAGATATGCTTGAGGCGTGTCGTAAAACCTTGGCCGGTAAACAGGCTGATCTCGATTTTACCCGTTTTGATGAAGAGGCGTTTCGCGCCTGTCCGTCTAATTCGATCGACTATGCTGTGATGGAGAAGACAGATCAGGCCGCAGTTGTGCCACTCGATGCTGGCTGGAGTGATGTCGGATCATGGTCTTCGCTCGCCGATGTTATTGCTTCGGACGGTGACGGTAATGTTCTGCACGGTGATGTGCTGACGGTCGATTGTCAGCAGAGTTTTATCCATGCTTCATCCCGACTGGTTGCGGCGATCGGCCTGGAGGGGTATTGCGTTGTTGAAACCAGGGACGCGGTTCTCGTGACACCGAAGGATCGGGATCAGGACGTTAAGAAGATTGTCGAACAGCTCAAGCGGTTGCAGCGGGATGAGACCATATTGCACCGTCGGGTTAATCGCCCCTGGGGGGCGTATGAATCGGTAGATCAAGGGGAGACTTTTCAGGTGAAACGTCTGACAATTCATCCCGGCGCGCGACTCTCCCTGCAAAAACACCAACATCGGGCTGAACATTGGGTGGTTGTGCGTGGTGTGGCTAAAATCACCAAGGGGGAGGAAATCTTTGTGCTCAAGGCGAACGAATCGACCTATATCCCGCCTGACACCCTGCATCGTCTGGAAAACTGCACAGAGCACCTGCTCGAAATTATTGAGGTTCAGTCGGGTGACTATCTCGGAGAAGATGATATTATCCGGGTTGACGATATTTATGGTCGTAGTCAATAAATCGCAAAGAGTAAAACATAAACGTTTTTAACTGAGTCTTTGCACTGAATCCTGTGACAAGAGGATCCGAGGATGACAGACCTCATCCTGTCCCACACGAAGAAGATCAGAAACAATGACTGCTTCTGTCATTCCCGAAGCGGTTTTGATCGGGAATCCAGAATTTAAAGATGAAATAATGGATCCTCTAATAGAGTCATTCGGGGATGACACTCTTTTTGTAAAAGGCCCAACTGGCAGAAAGTTTAAACATGAAACAGTTGAACTGCTTTAAAGCTTACGATATTCGCGGCAGGGTCCCGGATGAACTGAATGAAGAGATCGCGACCGGGATCGGGCGTGCTTTCTGTTCTGTCTTCAAAGCGCGTAAAGTTGTGATCGGGCGTGATGTTCGTCATTCAAGTGCAAAACTTTGTGCTGCTCTGGCTGAGGGGTTGATGGCAGCAGGTGCTGATGTCATCGATCTCGGTCTGTGCGGTACCGAAGAGATTTATCATGCCGCCTTCAGCCTCGATGTCGATGGCGGCATCGTTGTGACCGCCAGTCACAACCCGATCGATTTTAACGGAATGAAACTGGTTCGGGCCGGTGCGAGACCGATCAGTGGTGATACCGGTCTGCTTGAACTGCACGATGCGGTCGTAAAAGCCGATTTTACCGATGCAGATGAACGCGGTTCTTATACACAAATCTCACATCGTGCCGCTTATATCCGACACTTGCTGGGTTATGTCGATCTGCAGAGACTTAAGCCGCTGAAGATTGTTGTCAATGCCGGAAATGGTTGCGCCGGACCGGTCATCGATGCGCTGGAAGAGGCGTTGCCTTTCAATTTTGTCAAGGTGCATCACGATCCGGACGGTTCTTTTCCGCATGGGATCCCGAATCCGATTCTCCCTGGAAATCGCGCGGCGACCCGGGATGCTGTTCTGGCGCATGCGGCCGACTTCGGCATTGCCTGGGACGGCGATTTCGACCGCTGTTTTTTGTTTGATGAGAACGGGGCTTTCATTGAAGGGTATTATGTGGTCGGGCTTTTAGCCGAAGCATTTTTGGTCCGGGTCCCCGGCGCCCGCATTATCCACGACCCCCGTCTCACTTGGAATACGATCGATCTGGTCGAAGCCAATGGCGGCACGGCGATCCAGAGCAAGACCGGGCATGCCTTTATCAAGGAGAGGATGCGGGCCGAAGATGCGGTCTACGGCGGCGAAATGAGCGCTCATCACTATTTCCGCGATTTTGCCTATTGTGACAGCGGGATGATCCCCTGGCTGCTGGTTGCCGATCTGATCTCCAGAAAGGGGCGACCGTTGTCAGATCTGGTTGGTGCAAGGATGAAAAAATACCCGGTCAGCGGCGAAATCAATCGGCAGGTGACAGATCCTGTGGCATTGATCGAAGCGGTTCTGGCGGCATACTCTCCCGAGGCACTGTTGATCGATAAAACCGACGGGATCAGTGTTGAATTCGCGGCGTGGCGTTTCAGTTTGCGGATGTCAAATACGGAGCCGTTGGTACGTCTGAATGTTGAGTCGAGAGGGGATGCGGCGCTGATGAAGACAAAAACAGCGGAACTGCTGAAAATGATCGATGCGGCGTAGTTACTGAAATTTTTAAGTTAAAGGCGTAATTGCTCGCGGATACAATCCGCAGGTCAAGGCTTGTCTCACACGAAGCCGCGAAG
>JACUTX010000134.1 GCA_014859615.1 Desulfuromonadales bacterium
GAGCGGATGATCTCAAACAGCTCCTCACTCCTGGCTACCAATGCCGAATGTAAATGGCGCATCAGTTGCGGATTGTGTCGCTTCTCTTCATGGGGCTTCATGTACCATTCTCCGGCGATGTTTGAGGTCGACAAGATCACCTGCCTTTGTGTTGGCAGCTTTTTGAATTTCGCTGTGAGCTGATTCTGGCACTCTCTTTATGCAGATTACAAACAGCAACAACCTCGGTCTTAAACCGGTAAAGGTGCACGAGGTTAAACTTCTGGTCGATCTTTCAGCCCTTGAAAGTTTATATGAAGATTTTTGATCAGAAATTGTTGCTTGGTTTGCAGTTAGATAGAAGGTGCAGAAAAGATTTAGCTCCTTAAACTGCTTTTTTGGAATTGAATAGATTGTGATCAAACGTGTACTTAATCAGCGGCGTTCCCTGCCGTAATGAAGTTGTTCTGCCGATATGATTTCATCAGGAGGGTAGAGGAGGCGGTTCTTGTTCTGCTCCTTTTCTTCTTCATGGAAAGTTCGTCGTAGTTTTTTTAATTCGGCTTTGGCAGAAATTTCAGACAGACGCCAATCGATATGAGGTGTTGTTGAATGATCGGTCATCTTCTCCTCCTTGTTATCGAGTATGTATTGGAATGAATATCACTAATTATTTGCGAGTCAAGGAATTTATTATCTTAAATAGTCAGCTTAGATCTTTCTCCAGACGGATATGCTCCAAAATAGCTGTGACCTCCTGTAAGGGACGCAGCTAAAACGTTTGGTTGAAATAAGCGATTCGGTCGACGACGCTGCGTAACTGGACAACGTTACCCGCACCCTGTCACCGTAGTCGGGTGTCAATGCTATTTAAACAGAATCTTTGTGTCAAATTTTTTTATGCTCTTTTTGTGTTAAAGCTCCTGCTTCTTGCAGGCTTTGAGTAGAAAATCACAGAGTGTAACGGCGGTGAGCACTTCTCCGCTGGTACCGATTCCAGGGAGGATATCAGTTCCGGCATAAAAGTATTGACGGCCCTCGCCGGGGAAGATTTTTGCGGAGGCGTTTAGGAGCGAGGCTGAGTCGTTCGTGCGGATAGAGAGACCGGTTTTTGAAACCTCCTGGACGGTTGGGTGCAGGGGGACAAACGGCAGCAAAGGGGTAAGTGTTTTCTCAATCTCGTCGGTTAACGCCATGTTGTCCCTGCCGGTGGCAGCGGTCTCGACCCTGCAGCGCAGTCCGGCCGAAGACTGTTCCAGGGTCAGGCGCAAGGGGGGTGAACCTGCCATAATGACGTGCGACATGAGTAGTGGTGAAACCTTGTCCGCCAGAGGCGCGGTCAGCAGGGTATGGTACGGTGGACTGTTGGCCGGGGGCGACTGTTGCTCGCATAACGCTGCAGCGATGCGGTCGGCAATCACCAAATGGTCGGCGGTGACGATCCGTTCACCTGTAAAGAGCAGTTGAGTTTTCCCGTTTTTATCGATGCGAATCCGTTTCAACTCGGCATAATCGGTCCTTGCACCGTGAAACTGTTTGGTGCGATGGCGAAGTAATTCATCGAGACCGGTTGGAAAAACACCGGTCTGGCGCCCGAGGCCACTCCAGATCAGAGCACATTCAGCCACAGTCAGGCGGCTTGGCGAGGTTAGGGAAAAACCACTGAACAGCGTACTGATAAAATTGCGCCCTGCCGCATCGGTAAAACCGGCCAACCGCTCTTTGAGTGTCTGCTTGAACAGCCGGAAAGGGACATCTCCCCGAAAACTGCGAAAACGGAATTTTTGACGACCGATAAAGCCGGGACATGGGAGGCCACCCGCATCCCAGAGCATCTCTTCAATCTGCTCCCCGAGAACGAACATCGTTGCGAGAAATTTTTCAACTTCTTGATGTGACTGCGGCAGTTCACGACGTAATTCATCAAGGAGCGGTCTGCGTGGGCGCAGGTCGATCCGTTGTTGCGGGGTGATAACCTGGATTGGCAAGGATGAGGTCCGGCAGGAATTGCCATCCAAAAAATCGAGTATCCGTTCCAGTAACAGGGATGATGTGAACCAGGAGGGTGATTGTTCATTATCCGCAGCCGTGGTTATAACCCGACACCCTTTTTTGGTCGCCAATGCCGCAGTCAACCGGGCAGCGAGACTGTTGCCGACGATGGCAATGTCGTAATGGCTCTGATCGGCAGGTAAGGTGTTGCTGCTCATGTTCACTCGCCCTCTTTATGCTTTAAATGTTTAACGATGAGATTCTCTTCGCTAAAGATTTTCAGTCCCGCTTTTTTCAAATGCGCCGTTGTAACACCTGATCCTTTGACCAGCGCTCCGTTACGATAGATCGAGTTGACCCCACATGATGGGCTTCGCTCCTTGAGCAGGGCAGTGGTACAGCCACAAATTTGTGCAATGGCGGTCGCCTGCTGTGCACCGCGAATAAATGCGAAACCAACATCTTCGCCCCTGTTATTGACCAATTGACCTTCTCCAGGCGTCAGGGAAGCGCCATCGCCTGCTCTGAATACGGCTTCAGGACGTGGTGTCGGTAATCCGCCGAGTTGTTCCGGGCAGATCGGAATCGGAGTCCAACCGTCATTCTGAAGGTATTCGATGACGGCGGCGTTCTCCCGGCACTCTCCATCGTAGCGGGTTTTGAGTCCGAGAAGACAAGCACTGACCAGAATTGTTCGGGGGAGAGCAACCATTAAAGCGACATTTCACTCCTTGTCAGAAAGAGGTGGATTGATCAGGGTCGTATTCAGGGGAGAAGCTGTCGGTTCAATTCTCACCCGGCGACCGTCAATTTTCAAACGGTCTTCAGCTAGTAATTGAATAGCGTGGGGATAAAGACGGTGCTCTTCGATTAAAATACGGGCCGAGAGTGTCTGCTCGGTATCGTCATCGAGCACCGGAACCACAGCCTGAGCGATAATCGGGCCGGTATCGACGCCGCTATCGACGAAATGAACAGTGCACCCGGCAAAGCGGGCACCGTATTCGAGTGCCTTACGCTGCACATGAAGTCCGGGAAATGCCGGGAGCAGGGCAGGGTGAATATTTAAAACGCGTTGTGGAAAGGCATTGAGTATGGTGTCGGTGACAATCCGCATAAATCCGGCTAGAACTATGGTGTCGGCGCCAGCTGTTTTTAGAGCTGCAACGATCTGCTGGTCAAAATCTTCTCGATCGCTATAGTGACGATGGTCGATACAGAGAGTCGGTATGCCGGCCCTCTTTCCCCGGTCGAGGGCGCCAGCATCCGGATTGTTGCTGATTACCAGAACGATCTCGGCTTGCAGCGAACCGTCTGCGCAACGGTCGATGATCGCCTGCAAATTGGTGCCGCCGCCCGAAGCGATGGCACCTATGCGCAGTTTTTTACTCATGCTCCGACCAGTTCAACCTGCTCGGTACCATCGGTCAGGTGAATCGTGCCAATGACGGATGCTGTCTCTCCCAGGCCGTGCAGCCGCGACAAGATATCCTCGGCATCTTCGTGTTTGACAATCAACACCATCCCGATGCCGTTGTTGAAGGTGCGATACATTTCGTGTTCGTCGATGTTTCCGCCCTGGCGTAACAGCTCAAACAGAGGGGATATATGCCAGCTCCCCTTCTTGATCACTGCTTTGCAGTTTTTCGGCAGAACCCGTGGGATATTTTCGAGCAGGCCACCGCCGGTAATGTGTGCCATCCCTTTAATGGTGAAATCGCGGATCAGATTGAGGATACTCTTGACGTAAATTCTGGTCGGTGTCATCAGCGCTTCGCCAAGCGGGATATTCATCCCGTTGGCAGGCTGATCAAGGGGGAGATTGAGATTTTCGATAACGATCTTTCGTGCCAGTGAATAGCCGTTGGAGTGCAGTCCGCTTGAGGCGAGACCGATCAGCAGATCCCCTTCTTGGATCGTTGAACCGTCGATCAGATTGTCACGATCAACGACACCGACGGTAAAACCGGCCAGATCATACTCTCCCTGCTCGTACATGCCGGGCATTTCAGCCGTCTCGCCACCGATCAGGGCGCAGCCGGCCATTTTGCACCCTTGCGCAATCCCTTTGACGACTTCAGCCGCCTTCTCCGGCGAGAGTTTGCCGGTGGCAAAATAGTCGAGAAAAAAGAGCGGTTCGGCGCCCTGAACGATAATATCGTTAACACACATGGCGACCAGATCGATGCCGACCGTGTCGTGCTTGTCAAGCATGAAGGCGAGCTTGAGTTTGGTCCCGACGCCGTCGGTCCCGGAGACCA
Source organism: Desulfuromonadales bacterium (assembly GCA_014859615.1). GTDB lineage: Bacteria > Desulfobacterota > Desulfuromonadia > Desulfuromonadales > UBA2294 > Kmv16. Next base: position 4,233 of record JACUTX010000134.1, read on the forward strand.
GAGTCGGATTTTTATATTTGCTGGTATTGAGCGAGAAAAGACCGCCAAAGCCACCAATATCGGTTAATACTTCCGGGCGCATGGTCGACTTGACCAGCGGTTTGATCATCTCGACGAAGCGATTGCCTGCATCGATATCGACACCGGCATCTTTATAGGTAACTTTTTTCTGATTCGGCACTGGGCGACTCCTTATAAAATCATGCCATTTTAATAGAACAACCTACCTGCCTTGTCAATCTCTAAGTCGTGAAAACCGGCTGGCCTTGTCAGCTTTTTCTTTGCAGATTCCCTGCGTCTACATTATGATGGAAAAACTAATGAATGTTGTTGATCGCCTTCGTTGGCGGCCTTGATCTGTGGTATATCTATGACTGTTCCACCAACCGAAGTGATCCGGCCGATGCAAAGGTCGGATCTAAAGACGATTGTTGCTGTGGAACAGCTCTCCAATCCGCACCCCTGGAGTTCTGGCCAATTTCTCTCTGAACTTGATAACAGCTGTTCCGTTATTGAACTTCTCTGTCTGGATGACAAAATAGCTGCTTTTCTCTGCAGCTGGCTGGTGGTGGATGAACTGCATATCCATAACGTCGCCACGCATCCGGATTACAGACGTCAGGGCCTGGCGTTAAAACTTATGACCCGCCGTGCAGAATTGGCAAAAAATTCAGGTGCCGTTGTTGCTCTGCTGGAGGTACGAGCACACAACACGGGTGCGATTCGTCTGTATGAGCGCCTCGGTTATCGGCAGAACGGTCGACGACGGCGTTATTATGCTGATGGTGAAGATGCTGTTTTGATGGAGTGTGATCTGACTGCCTGATGTCTGTTAATCGGACTGAATTGTTAAAAGAAAAAGGGGAACAGATGCAGAATTACAATACGATTATTCTTTCGAACCAGGAAGTCTCTCCGGGATATTTTCGAATGCGGATTCTCGCCCCCGGTTTCGGCGCTAAGGCTCGATCCGGTCAATTTCTGATGTTTCGGGTGCAGCATTTATTACTGCCGCTGTTACGCCGTCCTTTTGGTATCTTCCGGGTCGGTCTTCTTCCGCCTGATTGCGAAGGGATGCCGCCAAAAGAGTATGTCGAGATCCTTTATAAAGTGGTCGGTGGCGGTACGCGTATCATGAGTGAATTGCATCATGGGGATCACGTGGAACTGCTCGGCCCTCTCGGAAACGGATTTACGAGCGGTGCCGTCAAAAAAGTGAAGATTCTGGTCGGCGGCGGAATCGGTCTGGTCCCTCTCTACATGCTGGCGAGTGAACTGGTTACGCAGAGTCCGGTCCGGTTGCTGATGGGGGGTCGGACCCGCGACGATATTCTGGCGGTGACGGAATTTGAACGACTCGGAGTTGAGACTTATGTTTCGACCGATGACGGCAGTCTCGGCGAGGAGGGGATGGTGACCGAGGCGTTGAAACGCAAGCTGGTAAGATTCCCGGATGCTGAGGTCTACGCCTGCGGTCCGATGCCGATGCTCAAGGCGGTGCGGGATATCTGTTACAAACGGGGGGTTTCGCTTCAGGTCTCGCTTGAAGCACATATGGCGTGCGGAGTCGGGGCGTGTCTGGGCTGTGTTGTCAAGGGGGCCGCGCATACAGAGGAGACGCCACAGTATCTCTGCTGCTGCAAGGCCGGGCCGGTATTTATGGCTGAGACTCTCGATTGGGGGAAGATCGATACCGACGACAAGTCGTGTGGAGGGTGTGCATAATGACAACCAGCAAGATGGCGAATTTAAAACGTCCGAACCTGTCGGTCGAGGTTGCCGGGATCAAGATGCGCAATCCGGTCATGCCGGCTTCAGGAACTTTTGGTTACGGGGAAGAGTATACGCCGTTTCTCGATCTGAATCAGCTCGGGGCGGTCGTGACCAAGGGGTTGTCGCTGAGACCGAAGGCGGGGAACGCCATGCCGCGGATCACTGAAACCGTCAGCGGTATGCTCAATGCAATCGGTCTGCAAAATGTCGGCATCGACGCCTTTATCCGTGACAAGGTTCCGTTCTTGAGCCGGTTCGAGACGCCGGTGATTGTTAATTTTTTTGGCAACAGTCTGGAAGAGTACGGCGAGGTTGCCGCCCGGCTCAACGATATTTCTGCGATTGCCGGGGTTGAGCTGAACATCTCCTGTCCCAACGTCAAGCAGGGCGGGATTGTTTTTGGAACCGATCCTGCGGCGGCCAGTGAGGTGGTTTCGCTGGTCCGTTCGCGATTACAGAAGCCGTTGATTGTTAAACTGACACCGAACGTAACGGATATCACGGTCATCGCTCGTGCGGTGGAAGAGGCGGGGGCCGATGCGATCTGCTGCATCAACACATTGACCGGGATGTCGATCGATGTTCGCAGCCGCAAGCCGTCTTTGGCCAACAAAACCGGCGGGCTCTCCGGTCCGGCAATTCGACCGGTTGCGGTGCGGATGGTCTATCAGGTAGCGCAGACGGTTAAAATTCCGGTTATCGGCGTCGGCGGTATCGTTAATGCCATGGATGCTCTCGAATTTTTAATCGTCGGAGCGACGGCGGTGCAGGTCGGGACAGCGAATTTTATCGACCCGACCGCGATGATTTCGGTGATTGACGGGATTGAACAGTTTTGTATTGATGAGGGGATGGACGACATTCATCAGCTTATCGGCAGTCTGCAATTGTAATTTGATTTTCGGGGTCCGTTTGGACCGGGCGGGGTTTGATATGGCTTCAAAATATGAGCGCTACTCAAAAGAAGAACTGGTCCGCATCATCGAGGAACGCGACCGCAAGCCGAAGTTCGGGCTGGTCTGGGAGCGGGACGAGATCGACCACGACCGCTCGCTGAATCAGGACTTCATCGCCCTCGACCTGCTCCCTGAAATCTCCTGCGGCGACGGGCCGTGGAGCAATCTACTCATCGAGGGGGACAACTTCGACGCCCTGCGCT
>JACUTX010000135.1 GCA_014859615.1 Desulfuromonadales bacterium
TTTGATCAACTGAACGAACCGGCCTTTCTACTCGATACAAAACGGTGCATCCTTGGCCTCAACCGGGCGGCATCGATACTTTTTAAAATCAGCGAAGAGAACGTTATCGGCAAGCCGTGTCACACGGTCACCGGTTTCGGTCGCTGCCAAAACAGCTGCGCCTTTGCTGAAGTGCTGCAGAGCGGTGTCGGGAAAAAATCTCTCGACCTCGAATGCCTGCAGGGGTGCGATGACACCTCTTTGTGTCTCGAACTCACTCCGCTGCGCAATGAATCAGGCGAAATCGTGGCGATGCTTGAACTGTTTCATGATGCCAGAATCCTGCGCGATTTAACCGATCGACTCGAACAGAAGCAGATTCGCCTGGTGGCTGAAATGGATCGATCGCAATCGCTGGTCAACTCCATCGCCGACGGAATCTACACCGTCGATCTCGACATGTGCCTGACCAGCTTCTCCCATGGCTCAGAGCGGATGACCGGCTACAGCGCCGAAGATGTTCTCGGTAAAAAATGTCACGAAATATTTCACACCAATGTCTGTGATACCGACTGCCCTCTGAAGTGGACGTTGAAAAAGCAGCAACCGGTCCACAACTGTTCCGCGACCATTGTGAATCGCCACGGCGAGAGCGTCCCGGCGTTCATCTCATCCGACCTGATGCGCGACCTCAATAACGAAATTTGCGGCTGCATCGGTATCATCCGCGACCGGAGCGAAATTGAGGAGTTGAAAGCAAAAATTCACAACGACTACAGCTTTTCGGATTTTGTCGGCAAGAGCAGATTAATGGATACGATTTTTGACCGGGTGCGAGCCGTTGCGGCCACAGAAACCACGGTGATCATTACTGGAGAAAGCGGCACCGGCAAAGAGTTGATGGCCCGTGCTATCCATTACCGTTCCGCCAGAAATACCGGGCCGTTTGTCAAAGTCAATTGCGCATCGTTGGCCGAAACGTTGCTCGAAAGCGAGCTGTTCGGGCATGAAAAGGGGGCTTTCACCGGCGCACATAAAGCGAAGCCGGGACGTTTTGAACTGGCGAACGGCGGCACCCTCTTTCTTGATGAGATCGGCGACACATCGTTGGCGCTTCAGGCGAAACTGTTGCGGGTGCTGCAGGAGAAGGAGTTTGAGCGGGTCGGCGGGATTGAGACCTTAAAAGCTGATGTCCGGGTCATTGCTGCAACCAATCGCAATCTGCAGAAGATGATTGCCCGGGGTGAATTCCGCGAAGACCTCTATTATCGTCTCTGCGTTGTCCCGATCGCACTCCCGCCGTTGCGGGAACGGCGCGAGGACATCCCGTTGCTGGTCGAATATTTTATCCAGAAATTCAATGCCCGGGGCGAACGGATTCGTGAAGTCTCAAGCCGGGCGATGGCGCAACTGATCGAGTACAATTGGCCGGGGAATGTCCGGGAACTTGAGAATGCCATTGAACATGCTTACGTCACCAGCACCACCGATCGTATCGAGCGGCGCTTTCTGCCGACGACGCTGCGCGACACGGTTCCGGCCACAGAAGTCGACATCGAATCGAATCCGTTCAACGCCTCTGACCGGGAGCAGTTGATCCAGGCTCTCGAAAAGCATCGCTGGAAAAAGGGGCCGGCAGCAAAAGAGTTGAGTTTGAGTCGAACCACCTTGTGGCGGAAGATGAAACAACACGGACTGGCATAAATGCGTCAGATCTTTCTCACCCATCCGCCGCTTTGACACAGTTTTTCCCGGCGTTCTTGGCGGCATAGACCCCTGTGTCTGCAGCCTTGATCAACCCCTTGATGCTCTGCATCGATTCAGATCGTTCAGCGACACCGACACTGATGCTCCCCTTCCAGACTCCCCCCGTAACCGGTACCACAATCTCTGCAACCTGGGCATGAGTCTGATGGGCTATTTTCAGCGCCCCTTCGATATCGGTATTGGGCAAGATGATCAGAAATTCATCCCCCCCCAGGCGACAGACGATATCATCGGTGCGAACAGCAAAAGTTAATTCCTTGGCCAGTTCACACAAGACCGTATCACCGGCATCGTGTCCGTAAGTGTCATTAACCGCCTTAAAGCCGTCGGCATCAATCATCATGCACGCTAAAGGTGTTTGCATTTGTGACGATTCGAGCCAGAGCCTTTCCAGCATCAGCATGGAATGCCGCCGGTTGGCCAGACCGGTCAAGGCATCGGTCGACGCCAATTCGTCCAATTTCTGATTTGCCTTTAATAGATCTTTCGTTCGCGCCTCAACTCTTTCTTCCAGTGTCTGGTTCAGTCCCCTTAATTCCCTGTTGCGATTCGAAACCTGAAGAAAAAGATTATTGAGCGCAGTCAAAAGCAGCCCTTTGGATTGATCAACCCCCTTTTTTTCCGCAAGATAAGCGTCCGGAGCCTTAACCTTCTGTCGGATCGCCTTGATTTGCTTCGCCATGCTCATATCCGAGCCTAATATGTGATAAATAAGCCAATTGACCAGATATTCAAACAGCTGTTTCTCTGCATGCATTTCCCCTTTGTGCATCGATTGATGCATCAGGGTCACTTCCTGCAAAAAAGTTTGATGCTCCTCCTCCTGTGTAGCGAGAAGTCTTGGGTCAACCCCGACCGACACCATAACGTTTTCTTCAGTCGTAAAATGGTACTGCGCATAGCGCGTCAACTCATCGAAAACCGCCTCAATAGCTATATTATCAACTCTATTGTGTGTAATAAGATCCCCGAATTGATTGATAACGGTTACAAGATGCTGATGCTGCTGATCAACTGCAGCGATTCCGGTTTCAAAAGTTTTATCCCATTGAAATAAATCCATATCGGCATCCTCGTCTTGAAAAATATGAATCAGGCCATGCGCCATTTTACACCATTTCAAAACACAAAAGAACCAGGTTATCCCTTTTCGGGGAGGGGGCGATCTGAAAAATAACAACGCCCGGATAAAGTCGTTATCCGGGCGTTACGATTCATTTCAAGACAGAACCGGTGCGGTCACTCTTGCGCAGGCCCCCCCGGTTTGTTCGGCAGATACTGTTCAAACGCCTTCTTGTCATTGCAGCAGCGATACGCTTCTTCCGGAGCGATGATCTTGGCGTTGAGCTGCTGAAGAACATGCTGATCCATCAGCTGCATTCCGTCCCGCTTGGCGGTCTGCATGATCGATGGAATCTGGAAGGTTTTCCCTTCGCGAATCAGGTTACTGATTGCAGCATTGCCGACCAGGATCTCCAGAGCGGCGGTGCGCCCTTTGCCGTCGGCAGTCTTCATCAACTGCTGGCAGATAACGCCGCGCAAACTCTCCCCAAGCATGGTCCGGACCTGTTCCTGAGCATCCTTGGGGAAGGCATCGATAATGCGGTCGATCGTTTTGGCCGCAGAATTGGTATGCAGGGTACCGAAAACCAGGTGACCGGTTTCAGCCGCTGTCAGCGCCATAGAGATGGTCTCGAGGTCGCGCATCTCACCGACCAGAATAACGTCCGGGTCTTCGCGCAGAGCCGCGCGAAGAGCGTTTGCGAATGAATCCGAGTGCGTACCGATCTGCCGCTGGTTCAGCAGTGATTTTTTGTTTTGATGAATAAATTCGAGGGGATCTTCTATGGTCAGGATATGCTCCTTGCGGGTGCTGTTGATCAGATCAATCATCGCCGCCAGTGTGGTCGATTTACCGCTGCCGGTCGGGCCGGTCACCAGCACCAGCCCTTTTTTCAACCGGGTCAGCTTCCGCACCCCTTCCGGCAAATTCAACTCGTCAGCGGTGAGCACCTTGCTCGGAATAATGCGAAACACCGCAGCAATCCCGCGGTGCGTCATCAGCAGATTGCCACGGAATCGGGCGACACCTTGCAGATCGTAGGCAAAATCGAGATCATTCTTCTCTTCAAAACTTTGCTTCTGCTCATCATAAAGTATTTCGTAAATCAGACTCTTGGCCTGATCATGACTTAATGGGGGGTAATTGAGCGGCATCATCTCACCATGCAGTCGAAACATCGGCGGTGCGCCACTTGAGATATGCAGGTCGCTGCCCCCCTGCTGCTTGAGCATTTTGAATAAGTGATTAATTTTGGCCATGAGCAACCCTTAAGGATCTATTCGAATTAGTAAACAAAGGATAAAACTTGCACAAGCAACGCTTTGGATAGTAACACATCCGAAAAGAAGCATTCAATCGCTTTTCGTCCCGGCTGCACTTGCCTTCAAAGCAGAGCCGTGCTATTTTTCCGTTCCCCTGACACCCCCGCAGCCCTGAACATGACAATCACAAATTGATCCACGGAGAGACACTATGAGTAAGGGACTCGGTCTGTTATCAGGCGGACTGGATAGCAGTCTGGCCGCTCTGGCCCTCAAGCGTCAAGGTATCGACGTCACATGTATCGCATTTGTCACCCCTTTTTTTGGTGCCGGTCGTGCCCGCATCGCGGCGGAAAAGATGGAGATTCCACTGATTGTTCACGATATTAGCGACATCCATCTGCAGATGGTCAAGAATCCGCGCTACGGCTACGGGAAAAATATGAACCCGTGCATCGATTGTCACGCGATGATGTTTCGACTCGCTGGCGAGCGGATGGTTGCCGGGGGGTTCGATTTTCTCTTTTCCGGCGAAGTTCTCGGCCAGCGCCCGATGAGCCAGAACGGGAATGCACTGCGCAGTGTTGCCAACTATTCAGGACACCCGGACCGGATTCTGCGGCCGATGAGCGCTCGGCTGTTGTCGATCACCCCGATGGAAGAAGCCGGTCTTGTCGATCGCGAGCAACTCCTCGACATTCAGGGGCGTTCGCGCAAGACGCAGGTGATTCTGGCCAAAGAGTGGGGGCTCAAAGATTATCCAGCGGTCGGCGGCGGCTGTCTGCTGACCGAAAAATCGTTCTCGAATCGTCTGCGCGATCTGTTTGCACACAACCCGCAGGCGACCCCGGTTGAAGTTGAGCTCCTCAAGGCGGGGCGGCAGTTTCGCCTCTCTGATACGACCAAACTGATCCTCGGACGAAATCAGGCCGATAACGACCGGATTCACGAACTGGCTCAGGCGGATGATATTCTGCTCCGGGCGGATGATTTTTCCGGGCCGCAAGGGTTGATCAGCGGCGCCGCCGAACCGGCGGATCTCGAAACTGCAGCGGCTATCGTTGCCAATTACGGCAAAGGGGCTGGCGAGAGCACGATTGAAATTTTACTGCAGCAAGGTGACAAAAGATGGCGGTTATCAGTCGCGCCGTTTAAGCGTGAACAGTCGAACGCTTTTCTACTCGACTGATAAATTATCGTTTAAGATATTCGTCTACGACACGGCAGACGTCAGACAAACATCATCGCCCCTCTGGATGCGTTTCGGAACAACGACACTCTCCCTCCTGCTGCGCTTTGAGAATCTGTTCAACAATTGTCGAACGCCCGCAGTGCAACTGTAAATCAACAATGATCGCCCTCTTGGTGAAATTAAAACAGTAGCAAATCTTTTTTTCCATATTCTCACCTTAAGCAACAATCAGACTGCTTCAAGTTCCCTTTGCGCAGGCTCCCGCAGTTTGAGCAAGGGGCCCCGCCATCTACAAAATCCGATGGTCGGCACCACGATCACGCGTCGTTTCCCGGCGACTGGTTAACCGCATCCTCTTCTGTCACAGGTGCCAAACCTGCACTTTTTATATCTTGAGATTCTTTCTGACTTTTTTAATCTGTTGGAGAAGCCCGGCAAGGTCAAGTCTGACCAATAGTGGCATGAATGGACCGTATCAGTTCGAGAAAATGGGGCGGCTGGAAAATAGCAAGCATGTCCCCCACAACTCCATGCCGGTGATTTCCGACTTTCTCGGTGCCATCAGTGATGCAGCAGTGAAAGCAGTCTTTCAGCGCGGAAATTCGTACCCCCCGGGCAGCTTCCCCTTGGAGAGCACAATCTGCCAGACCTGATTGGAACGTGCGCGAAAGGATGCAGCGCAGGACAGCAGGTAGTATTCCCACATCCGCCGAAAACGATCGCTGTAGCGTCCCTGCAAATCCGGCCAAGCCTGAGTAAAGTTGGCGTGCCACGCCATCAGGGTTTTATCATAATCAGGACCGAAATTGTGCCAGTCCTCCATGATGAAGTCCTGCTCCAGATTACTGCTGACCTGTTGGGCCGAGGGGATCATGCCGTTAGGAAAGATGTATTTGTCAATCCAGGGTTCAGTGCGGTTGGCCGGGGTGTTGCCGCCGATCGTGTGCAGCAGAAACAGGCCGTCATCACTCAGCAGTTCAGCGACCTTAGAAAAATAGGTGGGGTAATTTTTACTCCCCACATGCTCAAACATCCCGATGGAGACGATACGGTCGTAACGCCCTGTCAGCTCCCGGTAATCCTGAACCACAATCTCCACCGGGAGACCCTGACAATTTTCCCGGGCCAACTTTGCCTGCTCGGTAGAGATGGTAATGCCGAGCACCTCAACGCCATAGTTTTCGGCCATATAGCGGGCCATTCCGCCCCAACCACAGCCGATATCGAGCACTTTCTGCCCCGGCTCGAGCTGGAGCTTGCGGCAGGTCAGATCAAGCTTGTCCCGCTGGGCTTGGTCCAGACTGTCCGCATTTTTCCAGTAACCACAGCTATAGATCATCCGCGAATCGAGCATGCAGCGATAAAGATCGTTGCCGGCGTTGTAGTGTTTCTCCCCCACCTGGTAGGCACGGTTGAGCGACTGACGGTTCATCAGCCTGGCTTTTGCCGCCGCCACAAGGAGAGTAAAATTCTTGAATTTTTGATCGAGACGGGCATTGAGTAGACGGGTAACCAGCTGATCGAGAGCTTGGGTGTCCCACCAGCCGTCCATGTAAGCTTCGCCAAAGCCGAGAGTTCCTTGTGCGAATATCCGCCGATACAAATGATCGTTTTTAACCCGGATATCCCAGGGCCGCTGGCCGTTGAGTGCTACATCGGCATACTGCAGCATCCCTTCAATTCGCTTGCGTAAACCTATATCCATCACAAACTCCTCCCTTCAAACAGAGAACCTTAAGTGTTCACAGGAAGAGACTGAGCCGTGCGGAGATTCCTCTGCAGACACAGAAGATTCATACCTTTACTTCATAAATAAATTTTACGATTTCAACTGTAGCCAAACTCTATTAAAAGTCAAGCAGGCCCATCCAGCCTT
>JACUTX010000136.1 GCA_014859615.1 Desulfuromonadales bacterium
ACCTGCTCTCCCGCCTGTATCAACTCAACCACTGTATGTGACCCGATAAAACCGGCCCCGCCGGTCACCAGCACTTTCTTGTTGTTCATTATTCCCTCTGTTACAGATCTGCGGATTGCGACTCTAAACAGACGCCCGTGAGACAAACTTTTAAAGATCTTCAAATCTGAAAACAATTTTTGCCGCGAGCAGAAGCTATGAAAAGCTGTAAACCAACCGCTTCTGTTCTTGTCTGTTGTTTAAAACTAACAGACCTTGATAAAAAATCTTGCTGATTATTTGCTAATTATTCTGTAAACGCGAAAAGTGTGTCATTCCCGAGGGGTTAATCGGGAATCCAGTTTTTAAAGCATGGATTCCCGATCAAAACCGCTTCGGGAATGACAAAAAGCGGTCGTAGCCTTTGACCCTCTTCGTGTCTTCGCGGCTTTGCGTGAGGCAAGCCTTTGACTTATCAGATTTGATCAGATTTTCATCGCGGCCAATTATAGCCTTTGATCACAGTCTCGGTCGTTTCAATTTTTAAGATCTGGATTCCCGATCAGAATCGCCTCGGGAATGACAAGATAGTTTCAATTCTTACAAGCGCAATTCCCGATTAGAACCGCTTCGGGAATGACAGCAACGGTCGTAGCCTTTGACTCTCTTCGTGTCTTTGTGGCTTCGTGTGAGGCAGCTTTTGACCTATCAGATTTTCGCCGCAACCAATTATAGCCTTTGATCACAGTATTTTCAATTTTCTAGATCTGGATTCCCGATCAAAATTGCTTCGGGGATGACAAAACAGATTTCTTCTTTTTTTCGTGTTGCTTATCTTAATGCAACTATCCTTTAGTTGTTGCAAATTATGATCATATAATGTCTAATTATTCAAATTTATAGTTTCCAATGAAGGAGCTCAACATGCAGAAGGTATTATCCTGTCAGGTAGCAGTTGTTGCTATCTTTGTTCTTTTTATGCTGACAACGACGGCTGAAGCCGGCAATCGGGCGGGGGCTTTCACCCTTTCGCCGATGGCTGGCGCGCAGATTTTTCAGCAGAGTGAAGAGGTTGATAATACTGATTTTTACGGGCTGCATCTCGGCTACAACTTTACGAAACATTTCGGATCCGAGCTTGTCGGGACGGGAGCTGCGGTTGATCGACAGCCGGCGGGGACGGGTGATTTCAATTACTGGACCGGGCGCCTTGATCTCCTCTACCATTTTCAGCCGGATGAGCTGTTTGTCCCTTATGTTTCAGCCGGTATCGGTGGCGCTTTTCTGGCAGAAGATGGTGGTATTGATGAAGATCTGATCGTTGCTTACGGTGTCGGTTTTAAGTATTTCACCACAGACTGGTTAGCGTTGCGTATTGACGCTCGTCAGCTCTGGCGGCATGAGATGACTTACAAACCGACCGACCATGGTAAAAACTATAAGAATTACATGCTGTCCGGCGGCCTCACTTTTCAGATGGGGGGGGCAGAACCAGCATTGATGCAGGAGATTGATACTGATCATGATGGTATCATCGATGCGACAGATCTTTGCCCTGGAACTCCGGCCGGAGTATCGGTTGATGCAAATGGATGTCCGCTCGATACGGATGGCGATGGCGTGATTGATGCGGTCGATCAATGTCCGTGGAGTTCGACCGGTGCAAAAGTTGATGCTCTGGGGTGCGAAACGATTGTTGCTGCGGCTCTGATCGAAGATGCGGATGGTGATGGCGTTGCCGATCGTGATGACAAGTGTCCGAATACTCCGGCTGACGTTCCGGTGAATGAACGCGGCTGTCCGGCGGACAGCGATTTCGACGGTGTGTTTGACGTTGATGATCTCTGCCCGGACACTCCCAGAGACAGGCAGGTCGATCCTTCCGGGTGTGAAATCGATTACTCGACGATGGAAGAGCTGCAGCTCGAAATTACTTTTGCCAGCAACAGCTCCGTGATCGATGCGAAGTTTGACGTGCAGATGCAGCAGGCGGCCGATTTTATCAAGGCGCACCCGGGCGAGCGTTTTCTGGTCGAGGGGCATACAGACAACACCGGTTCGGCGGCCGCTAATATGCGTCTTTCGCAGAAACGTGCAGATACGGTTCGCTGGGTTCTGGTCCGTGATTATGGTGTCAAGAAAGACCATCTGACGGCGAAAGGATTTGGCGATAGTGACCCGATTGCTGATAATAGCAGTCAATCGGGAAGAATGGCCAATCGGCGGGTTCTGATCAGAGTTGTTGACTGATTTGATCGACCAGCGGCATGATCCGAAGGGGGATGTATGACCCAGGATAAAAAAATGCGACTCGGGGCGATGCTGATCAAGGCGGGAGTGATTCACGAATTCCAGCTGAATTCGGCCCTGTCGTTTCAGCGACAGCTCGGTGGTCGTCTCGGCGCTTCCCTGATTCGACTCGGTTATCTCACCGAAGAGAAACTTCTGCAATTTCTGGCTGAACAGTTCTCTTTGGCGCGGATCGATCTCGACGCGCAGATCATCTCTCCGACGGTCCTTTCTCTGGTGCCGGTTGAAAAGGCCCTTGAATTTTCCCTGATCCCGTTTGCGCTTAAAAATATCAAGGGGACAGAATACCTGTTCGTTGCGACGTCTGATCCGACCAATATTTCGGCTCTCGATGAAATTAAATTTATCACCGGACACCCCGTCCTTCCGGCGATCGCATCCGAAGATTCGATCATCGCGGCGATCAAGCGTTGTTATGACCTTGAGCAGGGGACGATTGCGGCAAAACCGGCTAAGCCAGTATCTAAAGTGACCCCTTTGCATCAGACCAGGGTCGCTGCAAAAACACTCTCGACAGAAGAGAAGTTGAAAGTTCTGGTGAAACTTCTGATTGAAAAAAAGATTTTGTCGAAAGAGGATCTGGAGCGTTTCAAGGGGTGAGACTGGTATTCAGCGGACAACTCGGTTATACTCTGGCGGTGCTTTGCACCGCCTTTTTATTGTCATAAATAGTCTGGATCTGACAAAGAAGGTCACAGGTTAGGACTAAAGGCGAATTGGCCGCGATGAAAATCTGATAAGCCAAAAGCTGCCTCACGCGAAGCGCAAAGATCGCAAAGAGAGGCAAATGCAATAACCATTTATGTCATTCCCGAGGAGATCCTGATCGGGAATCCAGTTCTTATAGATGGAATGGCTGTATCCTTTGATAAGAGCATTTTTGGGATGACAGTTCAAAGGCAAGTTGTCTCACGCAAAGCGGCAAAGTACGCAATGAGGGGCAACGGCTTTATTCTGGGATTATCCTGGAATTTATGTTTTTTGTTTACCTTGGCGCCTTGAGAGAGTGAAACGAACGGGCGAGAAATGGTTTTGATTGAGAGATTTATAAGCCGCCTTATTTTAGTGATGATCGGTTATCAGTTATGAAAATTCTATTGCACCACGATATTGCCCGACATGTGCGTACCAATCGCCTTGCTTTTGCCGGTCTGCTGATTGTCCTTTTTATGTTTCTGATGGCTCTGCTCGCGCCGTTTCTAGGGGGGGATCCGGGTGAAATTAATATCGCTGTGCGGTTGCAGCCTCCGGGTTTCAACCATCTGCTCGGAACAGACGACCTGGGGCGGGATGTGTTGACCCGGATTCTGTATGCTGCCCGCATTTCGCTTCTGGTCGGTTTCGTTGCCGTCGGGATTTCGACACTCATCGGCGTTTGTCTCGGGGCTCTGGCCGGCTACTATGGTCGTTGGGCCGATGCTGTCATTATGCGGTTTGTCGATCTGATGCTCTGCTTTCCAACCTTTTTTCTGATTCTGGCTGTGATCGCCTTTCTTGAGCCATCTATCTGGAACATCATGATCATTATCGGCTTAACCAGCTGGATGGGGGTTGCCCGTCTGGTTCGTGCTGAATTTCTCTCTCTGCGTGAGCGGGATTTTGTGGTGGCGGCCCGGGCGATCGGCGGGAGCGACAGTCGGATTATTTTCCGTCACATTCTGCCGAATGCGCTCTCTCCGGTTCTGGTTTCAGCGACCCTCGGTGTCGCTGGTGCTATTCTGACCGAAAGCGCCCTCTCTTTTCTCGGTATCGGGGTTCAGCCTCCGACCCCTTCCTGGGGAAATATGCTGATGGCCGGTAAACAGACCCTCGGCACCGCCTGGTGGCTTTCATTTTTCCCCGGGATGGCGATTCTGCTGACGGTGCTCGGTTATAATCTGCTCGGCGAGGGGGTGCGTGACGCCTTTGATCCCAGGATGCGCGGGGGCAAGTGATGAAGCTTCTGTCGACTGAACTGCCGCCGATCGAACTGATGCAGTTGCGATTTACGGCACAGTCAGAAGGGGATTTTGTTTCGATTTATCAATCGTCGCATCGTCTGTCGACACTTTGCCGGTCGTTTCCGACCCTGCAGAGCTATCTCGATTTCGCAGCGCTGGAACTTTGTGGCCAGATCACGATTACTGCTTTTGAACTGTTGGCCGAGCAGCTGTTCGGGAAAAAGGCGTATGTTTTGTGCAAGGTGTCGATGACGGTGCAGAATGTCTCTGAAACTTTTATTGAGGTGGCGCAGCTGCAGCGGTCTGTTTCGGGGTGGCGCTTTCTGCATTGCGCCAGACTCCCGATCTCCCTCTTGTCGACTGAACCCGACTCCGTCGATATGAGACAGCTTTTTTCTGATCCTGCAGCGATCGTCTACTAATGCCTGAACTCCCTGAAGTCGAAACGGTCTGTCGCGGACTGCGTCCGTTGATCGTCGGCCAGACCATAGAGCGGATTGAGGTCCGGGTTGAGAAATTACGCTGGCCGATTGCGCCGGAGCTGCGGCAGATTCTCCCCAGGCAGAAGATCCTCTCTGTGGCGCGGCGGGCGAAGTATATTCTGCTTGAAGTCGAATCGGGTCTGCTTTTGATTCATCTCGGTATGAGCGGTGTGGTTCGGATTGTTGACAGTGAAACCCCTTTGCAGAAACATGATCACGTCGATCTGGTTTTTGGCAACGGGACCTCTTTGCGGATGAATGATCCGAGACGATTCGGTGCCTGGCTCTGGAGTCGCGGACCGGCTGCGGCTCACCCGCGACTGCGCCATCTCGGTCCTGAGCCGTTGTCCCGACAGTTTAACGCTGCCGCACTGCATCGATTAGCAACAAGCAGACGTATTGCAGTGAAAAATTTGATCATGGATCAGAAGGTGGTGGTCGGCGTCGGCAATATTTATGCGTCTGAAGCTCTGTTTCGTGCCGGGATCGATCCGGCGCGACCGGCGGGAGAAATCGGTCCGGGTCGATACCGCAAGCTGGTTGCAGAAATCAAGGCGGTTCTTGCTGTAGCGATCGAGCAGGGGGGGACAACGATCAGGGACTTCACGAGCGCCGAAGGGGCTCCGGGGTACTTTTCTCAACAGTTGCAGGTTTACGGTCGTGAGGGGGCGCCGTGCATCGTCTGTTGTGCCCCGATTCGCAATCGGCGCATCGGGGGGCGGTCGTCATTTTATTGCCCTGTTTGTCAAAAATAGATTGCAGACAAGATTTGCTGTCTTTGTGGCTTTATGTGAGACAAGAGTCTGATTTTCTATCATAAATTATTCGACTACCCGAGTTGAAACGATTTTTTGTTTCGTAATCAAAAACTCAGCTTGCGGAAACTGTGTAATCAGAAGACTCTTGTTGCCGGGGAGAGGTTATGGATGGTTTCAGGTTTGTCATCCCTTATGATGTGCGGGTCGCGGATGTCAATTATGGTGCGCATGTTTCGAACGCTGCTGTTTTAAGTTTCTTTCAGGATGCCCGGATCGCCTACCTGAGGCAATTCGGCCTGAGTGAACTCGATATCGGTGGGTGCGGAATTATTCTGCCGGAAGCGCATCTGAACTATCGGGCCGAGATGTTTCTCGGTGATCAGCTGGTGATCGGTGTACGGACAGAATTGCGCTCGAAATCATCTTTTGTTATGGTGTACCGGGTTGAACGTGATAACACCGTTACCGCAGACGGAACGACTAACCTGGTCGCGTTCGATTACAGCAGGCGCAAGCCGGTTCGCCTGCCGCAAAAGTTTCGCGATGCAATCGAGATCTTTGAGGGGAAATCGGTTTGATAAGAATAAGGGAGATTGACTGAAGATGAGTGAATTCAGAACCTGCCCCTGCTGTGGTTACCGTAAAGGGTTTCATATTTTTTTCAAACCGGTCAAAGATGCCCACCATATGGCATTTATCTGTCCTCAATGTGGTCAGTCTTTCGATTTCGGGCTGGTGATCAAGGGGTTGCGGAGTAAATCGGTGCGTGGACCAATTTTTGAATAATTTTTTTTAAAACTGATTGTCGAGACGAAAGGGGTTGTCAGATGGCTGTTTCAAGGATTGTACTGCTTGCCGCTCTTATGTTTCTGTTTTCTTCTTCCCTGGCTTGCGCTGCATTGGAGTGGTCGATTGACCCAGCTGTTCAAATCGGCGATGAAGCGGTCGATTCGGCCGCTGCACCGGATGGGTCGCGACTCTTTGTCCTGACTCGCTCCGGCAAGATTCTGGTGCTCGATGCGACCGGTAAAGTTGAATCGACTATCAACGGGTCGTTCAAGGCCGAAAGCGTGACGGTCAGTCCGGATGGGAACCGGCTTTATCTGACCGGCAAAGGGGAGAAGAAGGTACAGATAGTCTCTCTGTTTGACCGGTTTAGTATCCCGGTCGGGGAGTCGCCGGTTAAGGGGGATAGTGCCGCTGCGGTAACGGTTGCGGTCTTCAGTGATTTTCAATGCCCGTACTGTGCGCGGATTGTTCCGCTCCTCGACCAGTTGGTTGAGACCTACCCCGGCAAAGTAAAGGTTGTGTTCAAAAATATTCCGCTACCGAATCACAACATGGCTCGTCCGGCAGCACAGGCAGCTTTGGCGGCTCATCTCCAGGGGAAATTCTGGGGCTATCATGACAAGGTTTTTGCAGCGAACACTCAATTGAGTGATGAGAAGCTGATCGCGATTGCCAGGGAACTGCAGCTTGATATGAAGAAGTTTGAACAGGACCGATCTGCACCGCAAGTATTGAATCATATCGAGCAGGATTTAATTCTGGGGCAGTCTGTCGGTATCAGGGGGACACCGACCATTTTTATAAACGGTGTTCAGCTGCAAAACGGTTCCCGGAATGCTTTTCAAATGATTGATG
>JACUTX010000137.1 GCA_014859615.1 Desulfuromonadales bacterium
CTGGAAAATTATCCCGAGATTAAACAGGCGGTCACGACCCGCAAGTCGGTGGTGGTTGCCGATGTTAATTATGATCCGCTGCTCAAACTGGTGCGGACTCAGATCGATTCGACTCTTTTTAACTCGATTATCGTTTTGCCGGTTCTGTTTCATTCGAATGTCATCGGGGTGATGGTTGTCCGGACGACGCGCGAACGAAACCAGTTTATGGACGATGAACTCAAATTGTGTGAACTGGTTGCCAATGCTTCGGGGAATGCACTGCAGCACGCTCATGATCTGGAGGTGGCCCATCTGGAAACGGCTGCTCTGAAACGGAGCCAGCAGCAACTGGAGCATGAGTTGAGCATTAAGGCGATTTACGAAATGATGTTCGACGGCGCCTCTGAAGGGTTATTGGCCATCGCCCAGGATATGACCATCTTCTTTGTTAATCGCAAGGCGATGGAGTTGTGCGGTTATACCTGTGAGGAGTTGCGGCGTATGAATTTTGCCGATCTTCTGCTGGAGCCATCCCGAACGGCATTCATCGAGGCGGTTCGACCGTCTGAGACTTCCGCAATTTTGACCGGGATGCGGCTCGACGCCACGATGAAATGCGGTGATGGCTTTAAAAGGCAGGTTTCACTCAGTATTGGTGATCGTCCGCGTGCAACCGGGCTGCAGGTCTTGTCGTTTCGTGACGTAACGGCAAGGCGGATGATGGAAGCTGAACTGGTCAATACGCAGTCTGCCTTGCAGGAGGCAAACGAAAAGCTGGGTCTGTTCGCTCAGGCCCGTTCTGAATTTTACAGTACTGCCGCGCACGAATTGCGTACACCGGTCTCCATAATTAACGGTTATGTCGAGCTGATTGAACAGTCAGGAAAGGAGAATCTTTCCGAGAAACAGCAGGAGTATCTCGGGTTGGCGACGGAGAGTTGTGACCGATTGATCGATTTGATCGGCGACATGCTCGATATTTCGCGTTTTGCTGTTAATAAAATGGAACTCTCAATTCAGGTGAACGACCTGGCTGATATGATCCGCGATGTCTGTCGGGAAGTGCGGGGGATTTCTGATCGAAAAGAGGTGATTCTTGAAGCGCGTTCAGGGCCACTCTGTCCGATCCCGTGTGATGAACTCATGATTCGCAGAGTTTTGATTAATTTAATTGCCAACGCCGTGAAATTTACGCCGGTCGGTGGCCGGATAACGATCACTCTGGATGATCATGAGGAGGAGGTTACGATAACGGTCGCTGATACCGGCCCCGGAATTGCTCTTGAACTGATCCCTGACCTGTTTAAAGAATTCCACACAGTCGCTCAACCTGGCGGACCGAAAGGGACGGGGTTGGGGCTCTCTATCTCCAAGAAAATTATCGATGCTCATCACGGCAGAATCTGGGCCGAAAGCCAGCCGGATAACGGGAGTCGATTCTGTTTTACCTTGCCGAGGAACGCTCAAGCCTGAGGATTGTCTCTCTTTTTCCCTTTCTTTTGACGGCTGTAAAAATCTCTTTTGAAATAATTGACAGATTTACTCAGGTATGATAAAAACCGTTTAAATTGTCATCAGGTACAAAGCGTAGCCCTCTTGCCATGGGATAAGGAGAAGCGTGTGTTTGAAAGTTTGCGTGAAGATTTCAAGGTCGTATTTGAGCGGGATCCGGCGGTGCGCAGCAAGTTTGAAATCATTTTCTGCTATCCGGGATTTCATGCCATGCTTTTTTATCGTCTGGCGCACTCTTTGTGGATGTATAAACTCTTTTTTCTCGGGCGTTTTGTCTCACATCTCGGGCGCTTTTTCACCGGGATCGAAATTCACCCCGGGGCTCGTATCGGCAGAGGTTTTTTTATCGATCACGGGATGGGTGTCGTGATTGGTGAAACCGCCGAAATCGGCAACAACTGCACCCTTTATCACGGTGTGACTCTCGGTGGGACGACCTGGGCCAAGGAGAAACGGCATCCGACTCTGCGGGATAATGTGGTGATCGGCTCGGGGGCCAAAATTCTCGGCCCGTTCGTAGTCGGTGAAAACAGCAAGATCGGTTCCAATTCCGTTGTGGTCAAGGAGGTTCCCCCCAACTCCACAGTGGTCGGTATTCCGGGTAAAATCGTGGTTTCGGCTGATCAGACTGATAAGCCGCTGCGTGCTGATCTCGAACACGGGCGGATGCCTGATCCGCAGGCCAAAGCGATTGAGTGTCTGTTTGATCAGGTCCGCCAGCTGGAAGCCGAGATTAAAGAATTGAAATCGTCTCTGGTTGATCAGAAGAAACCTGTCGTCAAGCGAAAGTCTGCGCCGGTTAAAGCTGTTAAACCTGCCCGAAAAACTATCGAAGTGACCAAAACGACGCCGACTGGTGAGAATTGAGATTATGCGTCTTTCTACCAAAGCTCAATATGCGGTTCGTGCCATGGTCAGTCTCAATCTGACGGTCGGTGATGCTCCGGTTTCAATTCGTGAGATTTCTGAACGGGAGGAGATCTCACTCTCTTATCTGGAGCAGTTATTCGTTAAACTGCGTCGCGGAAATATTGTCAACAGCGTGCGCGGACCGGGGGGAGGATATGTTCTTGCCCGGAGCGCTGATCAGATCAGGGTTGATCAAATCATCGATAGTGTTGAGGAGACGCTGGTTCCTGTCTCGTGTCTGGATGAAGGGCAGTGCAGCTGTCTGAATGATACCCGTTGTGTCACACACGGAGTCTGGCAGGGGCTTGGCGAACGTATTCGCCAGTTTCTTGCGTCGATGACGCTCGCGGATCTGACGGAAGAGGCGCGACAAAAAAACAGTAACTTTAATGCTGTCATCGGTGATGATCGCTGAAATCCGAGGAGTCAAACGTGAAACGGATCTATCTTGATAATAATGCGACAACGCCGGTTCATCCTGAAGTCTTAGAGGTGATGCTCCCTTTTTACCGTGATTTTTTTGGTAATCCGTCGAGTGTTCATTGGGCCGGTCGTGAAGTCAGTGGTGCGATTGAAAAGGCGCGGGAGCAGGTTGCCGCGCTGATTAACGCTGCTCCGGCCGAGATTGTTTTTATTTCATGCGGGAGCGAAGGGGATAACCACGCGATCAAGGGGACGGCTGAAGCGTTGCGTGATAAGGGGAATCATATCATCACGACCACGGTCGAACACCCGGCGGTGCTTGAAACCTGCAAAGGGTTGGAGAAAAAAGGGTTCAATATCACCTATCTCCCTGTTGATAGAGACGGAATGCTCAATCTGGCCGAGCTTGAAAAAGCGATCACCGATCAGACGATTCTCATTTCGGTCATGTGGGCCAATAATGAAACCGGCAACATCTACCCGATTAACGAGATCGGAGCAATAGCCGCTAAATACGGTATCCGTTTTCATACCGATGCGGTTCAGGCCGTCGGTAAATTGCCGGTCGATGTACAGAAGGCCGGGGTGCATCTGCTGGTTCTGTCCGGGCATAAAATCGGCGCGCCAAAAGGGGTCGGTGCTCTTTATATCAAACGGGGTACGCGACTGACGCCACTGCTAGATGGTGGCCACCAGGAACGGGGTCGGCGGGCCGGAACGCATAATGTTGCCGGTATTGTCGGTCTCGGTAAGGCGTGTGAACTGGCCGGGGAACACCTGGTGGAGAATGCGGCGCACATGCGGCGTCTGCGCGACAAGCTGGAGCAGGGGATTCTCGATGCTGTCCCGGATAACAAACTCAACGGCCATCCGGATCGTGACCGCCGTCTGCCGAACTCCCTGAATATCAGTTTTGCCTATATCGAAGGGGAATCGCTGCTGTTGAATCTCGATATGTACGGTATTGCCGCCTCAAGCGGTTCGGCCTGTACCTCCGGTTCTCTGGAACCGTCGCACGTGATGGGGGCGATGTGCGTTGAAGTTTCGTTGGCTCATTCGAGCACCCGGTTCAGTCTTGGAGCGGAGACCACTGAAGAGGATATCGACTTTGTGCTGGAAGTCTTGCCGGCCACGGTACAACGTCTGCGCGATATGAGTCCGCTGTATGATTGTAAAAAAACAGAACCGTGTGAAATGTGTGAAACGGTTAAACGGATCTGACCGATAAGGAATCAAGGAGATAATATGTATAGCGATAAGGTGATGGATCATTTTACAAACCCGAGAAATGTCGGCGAAATCGAGAATGCCGATGGCGTTGGTGAAGTCGGCAATGCCTCTTGCGGCGACATTATGAAGATTTTTCTGAAGGTCGACGAGAATGTTATTACGGATGTGAAATTTAAAACCTTCGGCTGTGGTGCGGCGATAGCGACCAGTTCGATGGTGACCGAGATGGCGATCGGCAAGACGATTGAAGAGGCACTTGCACTGACCAACCAGGCTGTATCCGAAGCACTCGATGGTCTGCCGGCGCAGAAGATGCACTGCTCGAATCTCGCTGCGGACGCACTGCATGAAGCGATTAAAAATTACCGGGGGAAATCAGCTTAACGGCTCTTTTTTCGATGATTGATGTTTCAACAAAGAGGGCCTTGCATTGTGCGGCCCTCTCTTGTTTTGTTTTTGGTCATTACGGTTGGAGATCAGATGAACGGTCAAAAAAAACGTGTTGTTGTGGCGATGAGCGGCGGGGTTGATTCGTCGGTGACGGCCGCCCTGCTCCAGGAGCAGGGGTATGAAGTCATCGGCATGACCATGCAGATCTGGGATTACAGCCAGGTCGATGAAAATCAGACCGGCAGTTGCTGTTCGCTCGATGATGTTTATGATGCCCGGCGGGTCGCCGAAACTCTGGGGATTCCATTTTATGTTGTGAATTTCGAAGCGGATTTCAGATCGATGGTTGTCGAGAGTTTTTGTGACGATTATTTTGCTGGCCGGACACCGAATCCGTGCGTTTTGTGCAATCAGAAATTGAAGTTTGAGCGTCTGCTGCAGCGGGCGAGGGAACTACAGGCCGATTATCTGGCGACGGGGCATTATGCACGCATCGAAGAGATCGATGGGAGCTATCGGCTGTTGAAAGGGGTCGATCAGAGTAAGGATCAGACTTATTTTCTCTTTACCTTAACGCGTGATCAGATGACAGAAGTCCGTTTCCCCCTCGGCGGGATGACCAAGGAAGAGGTGCGCAGGCATGCGGCCCGTTTTAATCTGACTGTGGCAGAGAAGGCTGAAAGTCAGGATATCTGTTTTGTCCCGGACGGCGATTATATCAGCTTTCTGGAACAGGAACGGGGCGTCGGCCTGTCTGATGGCGAGATTGTGCATGTCAGCGGCAAAGTGCTTGGCCATCATCAGGGGATCTATCGTTATACGATCGGTCAGCGCAAAGGGCTTGGACTGAGCTGGCCGCAGCCGCTTTATGTTGTCAGGATCGATGCTGTGACCAATCGGGTTATTGTCGGCGAGAAGGGCGACCTTTTGAGCACGGAATTTGAATTGCGTGCTGTGAACTGGCACATCTCCCCCCCTGAAACGACCGTGACGGTCGATTGTCGTATCCGTTATCAGCACAATGAGATTCCAGCAGAGGTGACGCCGTTGGCAGATGATCGGGCCAGAGTTGTATTGAGTCAGCCGCAGTCCGGTATCACACCGGGACAGGCGGCTGTTTTTTATGACGGTGATCTTGTGGTTGGCGGAGGCTGGATCGCGTGAGTCGACGGGTCTCCATCAGCACGCTCGGTTGCAAGACCAATCAGTTTGAGTCTGCGGCTATGCAGGAGCGTCTGCAACAGGCCGGTTATACCATCGTCCCGTTTGCTCAGGCGGCCGATCTGGTGATTGTCAATACCTGTACGGTCACGGCTGCGACCGATGCACAGTCGCGCAATATCATTCGTCGTGCCCGTCGTCTGAATCCTGCCTGTCGGGTGGTGGTTACCGGCTGTTATGCCCAGGTCGATCCCGATGCGTTGGCAGCTCTGCCGGAAGTCAGCCTGATTCTCGGTAATGAAGAGAAACATGACTTTCTCGAACGTCTGGAGAGCCTCTCCCCGTTCAGTGAAACGGTAACGGTTGATGTGTCGGATATTGAGACGGTCCGGTCGGCCAGAGTTCCGACTCTGATCAGTTATGCTGAACGGAGTCGTGCCTATATTCAGATCCAGAATGGGTGTGACGCCTACTGCTCTTACTGCATTATCCCCTACGCGCGCGGTCACAGTCGTTCGGTAGCTGTGGATCAGGTTATTGAACAGGTCAAAAGACTGGTTGCACAGCGGTTTCATGAAACTGTTCTGACCGGGATACATATCGGCGCTTACGGCCTCGATCTTTCGCCTCCCGACTCGCTTTTGTCTCTGCTCAGACGGATTGAAACCGAGACCGATCTTTTGCGGCTGCGTCTCGGTTCGATTGAACCGAACGAAATCCATCCTGAGCTGATCGAAGCAATAGCCACATCACGGATCATCTGTCCGCATCTGCATATCCCTCTGCAATCCGGTGATAGTGCTGTGTTGAAACGGATGAATCGTCATTACACCGGCGACGATTTTCGTCAACTGATTGCGGCGATCGTTGCGGCGATTCCTGACATCTCTCTTGGTCTTGATCTGATTACCGGTTTTCCCGGTGAGACCGATGCGGAGTTTAATAATACTCTCGCTCTGGTTGAATCGTTGCCGATCAGCAGTCTGCATGTTTTTCCATTCAGTAAAAGGGAGGGGACACCAGCTGCGACAATGCCGAAGCAGATTCCACAGCAGATTGCGCGGGAGCGCGCTGCACTTTTACGTGCTCTTTCAGATCAACGACAGCAGGAGTATGCGCGCTCGTTTGTCGGCAAAACCGTTGAGGTGGTCGTGGAGCAGTCGCGACAGAATGCCAACCAAAAAGGGATGACCCGGCATTATCTCCCGGTATCGTTTCAGGGGGCCGGGATACAAGCGGGGGATCTGGTTCAGCTTGAAGTTGAGCGCTTCGATGCGAACGGTCTGGTTGGGCGTCTGCTCGATTGATTCGAGATTTTATTGCACGGTTTCAGCTGCGCGATAAAATCGTCTCGGGAATGACAAGGTCTTTTAAAGCTTTTACAACCCGACTGCCTTTAAGGCTTTTGTGTTACAGCGCGCATCTGCATAAAAAAGGGTTGTCATCTCCGAATGCTTTAATCGGAGATCCAGCTTTTCA
>JACUTX010000138.1 GCA_014859615.1 Desulfuromonadales bacterium
CCTCTTCGATTGTCTCGCGAAACTCACGATAATCTTTTGCACCGAAAACAACAGGCAGTTCTGGACGAAATTCGGTTTGGAATGCGATCGTTCTTACAGGATGCTTTTCTTCTCTTTGTGGTGAAAAGATGATAAGGCATCTGTTGCCACGACAGGAGGCAGTTTTGCCTCCTGTCGTGGATTATTTTGTCCTGCTAGCCGGGATGGATAGGGTGTTTGCTTTGAATGGGACAGGCTCTAACTATCAATGTTTTTTAGAATAATGAGTTGTTCCAGATGGAAGCAAATATGTTCAGAATAGACCTATAATTACTTCCGGTTCGGAAGGAAAAAGAGAAGGATGAGTAAGATCGGCAGTAGTGCCAGCAGTGAATGCGTTCTTTTTGTCTTTGATTCAGGTAATTATTCACCACCCTGCTCAATCAGCACAGCATGTGGGCTACTGCTGTTGCCGGAGGGAAGTTAAGTGACAACGTTGGACGTAGGTAACAGTTGTAGACCGCATGCCGGAATAGAAGTGCTGAACAGTTACTGATTCAGAACAGTTTAGAGCTTTGTGTCGGGATAAAAAAGCAGGCTCACCTTTTGCGAGGTGAACCTGTTTTTTTCTAAACCGGGGCGTCGATCAAGTCTCTCGCGGTTACCGGGTAGCGCCCCTGATCCCACGGTTGAGGGCACCCGTAAAAATACCCCTGAACAGTCCGGCAGCCGTTTTTGATCAGGATATCGGCTTGCTCCTGATTCTCAACCCCTTCGGCGACAACCTCAAGTTTCAAGACTCGCGCCAAGGAGATGATAACCTTGGTGAAGGCATCGGAATTAGGGTCATCACCAAGGTTTTTTACAAACCCCCTATCGATCTTGAGTTTGGTAATCGGAAAGTCCATGAGTCGGAGCAGACTCGAATATCCGGAACCAAAATCATCGATGGCAAGATCAATGCCGAGCGCACGCAGTCTGTGCATAACCTCGATGGCATGATTCGTATCATACATAATGGACGATTCGGTTATTTCCAGTTCGAGAAATTCCGGTTTGAGACCACTGGTCTTCAACGCTTTCTGCACCATCTGCAAAAGCCCTTCATGGTGAAACTGGCGAGGAGAGATATTGACCGACATCCGCATCGGCGGCATCCCCTGATCCAACCAACTCTTGTGATCGCGGCACGCTTTATTCAAAACCCATTCCCCCAGGGGGATAATCAACCCGGTATCTTCAGCCACCGGGATAAAATCGTTCGGCGGGATCAACCCCCTGACCGGATCGAGCCAGCGCACCAAAGCTTCAAACCCGACCGTCTTCCCGGTTTTTAAATCACACTGCGGTTGGTAATGCAGAATCAACTGATCCGACACAATGGCCCGGCTGAGCGCCGTTTCGAGAGTGACCATCTTATCGGCATGAGCTTTGAGCCCCGCGTTAAAAAATTGATAGCCACCCCGCCCCATCTCTTTTGCAAGATACATGGCACTGTCGGAATATTTCATCAGATCTTCAGCGCTGTCAGCATCGGTGGGGAAGATGCTGATACCGATACTGGCCGAGGGGAAATGCTCATGATGGTCAATTTTCAGCGCTCTGGAGAGGCGCTTCAAAATCTTTTTCGCGACGATCTCAACCGACCTGCTCTCCTTAATGTCTCCAAGCAAAACAACAAACTCATCCCCCCCCAGCCGGGCAACAGAGTCTGATTCTCGCACCACCTTTTTCAGGCGCGCAGCGATCTCTTTCAGAAAACTATCGCCGTAATCGTGCCCGAGAGAATCGTTGATATGTTTGAACCGATCGAGATCCAGAAACAATAGTGCCAGTTTTTGCACATTACGGCGGGATTCGATGATCGCTCTTTGCAACCGGTCTTTAAACAAAAGACGATTAGGGAGCCCGGTCAGAGAGTCGTGCAGCGCAAGGAATCGCATCTTCTCCTGATTGCGCCGCAAGCTGTTCTCCACAGAGAGGCGATCGGTGATATCCCGGGAAGCCTCAATGGTGCCGGTCACTTCACCAAAACTGTTATAGAGCGGCGTAATATTGACGTCAAAGTAACGGGTCGGCGCATTTTTAATCTCGATCTCCTTGACCACCCGCGTCGGTACTGCCGACTTACGCACTTCTGAAATCAGACAACTCCCCGTCCCGTCACACCCTTTTGATCGCAACCGATCGGCCTCATAACAACGAAAAGGCCAATTGACCCCTTCTGTCTCAATGCTCTCCAGCTTCAGGGATGCCTTGTTTTTCAGCAGAAGCTGACAGTGCATATCGGTGACAACAATAGGATCTTTAACGCCATCGACAATCGATTTTAAAAATAATTTTTCTTTGCTGAGGGTCTCCTCAAGCTGCTTGCGCTGGGTGACATTGCGTAGCGTCACCAGATAGGATTGTTGACCTTCCCATTCGATCGGGGCAACATTTGCCTCCAGACTGACTTTCGTCTTTCTGAGGGTGAATTCAAAGCTTTGTCCAGGGACCACCGTCTGTTCGAAAGAGTAACCAACCAGTTCATCGCCATTGGCACGAAAGATCGACACCGCCTCCGCGTTAGCATAACAGATGATGTTTTTGTCATCGACCACGAGAATCGCATCGGCATTCCCCTCAATCAGAGCCCGGAACTGCTCCTGGGTGCGCCTGATTTCATCATGTTTTGCCGTAATTTCACAAATGAGTTGCTGCCGTTCAATAGAGTGTTGCAGGGCACGACATAGGAGCTCCGGCGAAAGGTCCCCTTTGTTCAGATAGCTCTGGGCTCCAGCCCGAACCATCTCCTGACCGAGCTCTAGTTTTTTCTGCCCGGTGAGAATAACGATCGGAACTTTATCGTTCAGGCGGTGCAAGGCCAAAAACCCCTCATTACCTGAAGCGTCGGGGAGGCTAAGATCGAGCAGAAGCAGATCAAACTCTTCTCTGGAAAGCAGATCGGCCGCCTCGGCCAGCCGCCCCCTGCGGGTAAGCTGATAGTAGGGGAAGGAGCCTTCGGTAAGTAGAATATCAATCATCCGCGCATCGGCGGGATTATCTTCAACCAATAGTATTTTTACAGGTAGATCTTTCTCCATAACGCTCCCTTCCCCTTGAGCGGGAAACAAAAAAACAGCTTCCCTATCGACCATCAGGACTTTGGCAAAGTGACAATTGAAAGCCAGAAGTTTTCAATCGTCTTGACGACTTCGATGAACTGTATCAGGTCGACCGGTTTGGTGATGAAACAGTTGGCATGCAGGTTGTAGCTGCACAAGATGTCTTTCTCTGCTCTGGAGGTGGTTAAAACCACAACCGGGATCCGCTTGAGATCCCCATCAGTTTTGATTTCGGTGAGCACTTCCCGGCCGTCTTTTTTAGGCATATTCAGATCGAGAAGAATGAGATCAGGCATTACCCGGTCGCCATAGGGGGCCATGGCGCGAAGATATTTTAAAGCCTCGACACCATCATGAACCTCAGAGAGGTTATTGAGAATTTTCCCCTCTTTAAGCGCCTCTTTCGTCAATCTGATATCGGCCGGATTGTCTTCAACTAATAAAATTTCGATCGGTCGGCTGGAATATCCGGGCATAGGTCCCTCTGCATTTGCGGCTCTGCTGACGGCGCAATCCCCGCATTAAAAAAAGGTGAATCGGTTGCCGGTAAAAAGCTATCACTCTTCAAACAGGCTATATCTTCTCAGCATTAAGCTTGATATTAAAAATTGAACCAGCGCCCGGCGTTGAAGTAACGCCGATGCTCCCGTCGTGATTTTCGACGATCCGTTTACACAAAGCCAGACCGATTCCGGTGCCGGGATAATCTACCATGGAGTGCAGACGTTGGAAAATAATAAAGATTTTTTCCAGATATTCGGGCTCGATGCCGATCCCGTTATCGGCGACTGTGATATTCCAGTGATCCTCCGTACGCTCCGCATTGATTCTGATCAGGGGCGGCGTCCCCTTGCGGTGAAATTTGATCGCATTATTGATAAGATTCTGAAACAACTGAGTGAGTTGAGCTGGAATCCCTTGCACCGTCGGCAACGTCCCGACCTGAAGCGTAGCGCCATTCTCTTGTATATAAATATGATTCTGCCGGATGACCTTATGAACAATCTGATTGAGGTCGACATCGACAAAACTGACATCGTTGCGTCCGACCCGCGAATAGTCGAGGAGATCATTGATCTGGCTTTTCATCCTGCTGGCCGCTTCAACAATGTAATCGATGAATTCAAGCGCATCGGAATCGAGATGTTCCCGGTAACGGCGCTCCAGAAGTTGCAGATAGCTGGTGATCGTGCGTAGCGGTTCCTGCAGATCGTGGGAGGCAACATAGGCAAACTGTTCCAGATCCTGATTCGATTTTTTCAGATCGGACATCGCTCTGTTCAGGTTCAGCTCAACCTGTTTGCGCTGCTCCACCTCATTGTTCAATTCGTCCCGCGAAGCCAGGACAATAGTCAGACTTGCGGCCATTTCATTCAGGGCTTTTGGAATAGTCCCGAGTTCTCCCGCTGTTTCGGTAAACTGGTAGCGCAGATTCCCCCTCCCCAGCTCAGCCGCTCCGGCGACCAGCGCTCTGATCGGCCGGCTTATGGTGCTGGAGATAAAGAGGGCGAAGAGGATCGACAAGCCGGCGAGAAGCAGAAAGACGCAGTACAGCTGTGCTTTGAGTTTGTCGAGTGCTTCGTCTTGCTCGGATAAATCCGATTCCGTTAAAAGACAGAGCCCGTGGTCCGGCAGCCATTTGTAGACCCCTAACACCTCGTTACCGAGATAGTTTTTATACAGGCTCTGTCCGCTCCCGGTTTCGAGACATGCTTG
Organism: Desulfuromonadales bacterium; assembly: GCA_014859615.1. GTDB lineage: Bacteria > Desulfobacterota > Desulfuromonadia > Desulfuromonadales > UBA2294 > Kmv16. The sequence goes on from JACUTX010000138.1 coordinate 4,803, forward strand.
CAGCCCTGCGCTGGTGACGGTGACCTTAAGCGGCGCATCTTCGATAAATTTTGATTCGGTCAACATAAAGTGATGCCGATTGACCAGATACGATTCAAAACGGGGTCTGGTCAAGGTCACGTAGGAGAGGAGGGTGCTGGCTCGATTCCAGTCAAGAAGCCCAGAAAGGACAGCGATCGTCACCCCTTCGCTGTTTCGGATCGGCGTCGACACATGCATAACCGCTTCATTTTGGCTGACAGAGTACATCACATTGCCGATAAAACTGTGCTCCTGCCCTTCGGTAAAATAGAGATCGCGATTGTGAAATTGACCGACAAAGAGTGCGTCAGTCGATACGACGACCTTTCCGGAGAGGTCAATGATCGACAAAACATCAAGGTTGTTTTGTATCGCTAATGTCGGGCTGAAGTGGTTGTTTATGAGCTCTTGCCTCCGAGCAGCAGCAGAATTTATACCGTCTGCTTCAGTTAATTCTGCGACAACTTTTCTGAGCAAGGGGCGTTGGGCCAAGCTTTCCAGCAGGTTAAGGGATCCGGTTGCCCATTCATCCAGGATACTGTTGCTGAGACTGTTAATCGAGGCCATTTCGTCAAAGGTTTTGATCTGGATATTCTTTTTCGTGCTGATGTATGAATAAAAACCGAGGACCAGTAACGGCACGATTCCCGTCAAGGCGAAAAATAGAAACAGTTTTAAACGAATCGACATGACGCCTCTACTCGGTTTTGGAAAAATAATTGCGATTAAATGCCTTTTTCCACAAATCCGGTCTGGACAGGATCTTCTGTTCATACAGGATTTCATTCATCTCTTGTAATGTTTCTCCCCGTATTTTACCGAGATAGTCATCTTCGGGTGCAATCAACGGCAGGGAAATTTTAATCATGGCCGCTTGCAGCTTCCTGTCCTGTTCTTTGGCATAGTTCATGGTCGCGGCGAGGGCAAGCTTTGGGTTGGCAAGCGTCTGTTCCAGCCCTTTGAGAGTGGCGTTGACGAACCTCTGGGTGAGGTCAGGGTGGGCTCGGCTGAACTCCTCAGTTGTGACCAGAGTCGGCCCATAGAAGTGGATGCCGTAGTCCCGGGGCCAGATAACATTCAATACAGCTCCAGCGCTGCTTAGTCGGAGTACGCCACCGACAGCATACGCATCGGAGAAGTCGATGCTCCCGTCAAGAAGCCCTGCATAATTGTAGTTGTACGGTTGTTCTGATATCTGTGGGTCCGAAATTCCTAATTTGCCAAGCATAGCAAACAGCTGAGCCCGGGCTGCAGGGGTCGAAAATGTGCCCCTTTTCCCGACAAAATCTTCAGGTTTTGTAATGCCGGAATCTTTCAGCGAAATAAAAGTTGTTGGATTGCGTTGGTACAGAGTGACAATTGCCAGGAGCGGTTTCCCTGCTTGCCGGGCTTTTAGCAGCGCTTCGGCTGGAAGTGTAATGAATTGGGCCCGCCCCGCCAGTAATTCTTCAACCTGATCAATTCCAGGACCGCCGGGGACGAGGGTTGTATCAAGACCCTGTTCGGCAAAAACCCCTTCTTCTTTGGCGAGATAAGCCCAGGCAAACTCCCCTTGGTGAACCCACTGTAGCTGCAGAGCGACTTTTTCGAGGGGGGGTGTTTTGTCACAGTGGGTCAGCAGAGAAAGAGCGAGCAGATAGAGAAGCAACTTGATGGTGATCCAGGTTATTCTGCGCTGCGCCATGGGTAGCCTTCGGGTAAAAACTCGGTTGTGCTCGTTTTGGAACTTGCTGACAGGTGGCACGATAATAAAATATTTGGAGAATGGTCTGCTGCTCGGTGAAACCTTCTGAAGAAAATGACTTTTTGCAAAAAAAGTGGTCTCTAATAGTACGCTTTTACAATACAGGAGTTTAATCGGAAAGCAAAGAACCGATTCTCCTGTTAAAAATTCTCTTCCTCCCGAGCATTTTTTTGGTTTAATAACGGGGGAGAGCGACGAAGAGACCACTATTGGCTGAGGAAGAGATCGGGATTTGAAAACCTTTACGGCGTATAATCTATTCGAGCCCTTCTACGGTATAGTGTGATGATAACCACTCTCTGTTCATCCAACCCCTTGCTATACAGCAGCAAAACCCGTATTCTTGTTTTTCAATGAGGAGCGACTTATGAGTGAATATCAGGTTGAAAAGCAAAAAGTTTCTGTCGCCCTTTTTCTGGTCGATGGCCAGACGCGCGATGGCGTCATCTTTTTAAGTCCGTTTTCGTCCTTTCACAGCGGCG
>JACUTX010000139.1 GCA_014859615.1 Desulfuromonadales bacterium
CGCAAAGTCGCAAAGTTAAAATCTGAATCTAAGGTTGAAGATCTTACCCCGAAGGTTGTTCTTGATCTTCTTTGCGTTCTTTGCGGCTTTGCGTGAGATAAGCCTTTAAAGACCTTGAATCAAAAGCTTCACCGCCCGTTCGCTCTGCTCTCTATAAACGCAGAGTTACGCGGTAAAGATTTCACTCAATGCGGATCTTTTCCGGGTGGTCAGCGGTAACCCGGCCGATGCTCCAGGCGCGGCAGCCGCCGGTGCCCAGCGCCTGCGTCAGCGCCTCTTCTTTATCGGCTGCGACACTGATCAGCAGCCCGCCGGAGGTCTGCGGGTCGGTCAAAATATCGAGGACGGTCGCTTTCAAGTCGTCGCGATTGAACACGCCGGACAGGTAGTGACTGCGGTTATTGTACCCCCCTTCCGGGATCAGTCCGATAGCGGCCATCTCAAACACCTGCGGATAGACCGGCAGCTGTTCTCCCTGCAAAACGATCCCGACGCGGCTCGCCCGGGCGAGTTCGAGAGCGTGTCCGAGGAGGCCGAAGCCGGTGATGTCGGTGCAGGCGTGAACGCCGATCGTCTGCATCGTTTCAGAGGCGACGCGGTTGAGGGTCATCATGCCGTCGATCGCTTCTCTCATGTCAGCTTCCGTCAGCACCCCTCCTTTGAGGGCGGTCGCCAGGATACCGGTCCCGAGCGGTTTGGTCAGCAGCAGGCGGTCCCCCGGTCTGGCACCGGCGGTGGTGATCAGTCTGGCCGGATCGACCAGACCGGTGACGGAGAGGCCGTATTTCGGTTCGTCATCATCGACGGTGTGCCCGCCGACGATGACGGCGCCGGCTTCATGCACCTTTTCGGCGCCGCCGGTAAGGACGGCGACCAGAATCTCCTGACCGAGGCATTTCGGGAAACCGATCAGGTTGAGGGCGGTGATCGGACGCCCCCCCATGGCGTAGATATCGGAGAGAGCGTTGGCGGCGGCGATCCGGCCGTAGATGTTCGGGTCGTTGACGATCGGAGTGAAAAAGTCGATCGACTGCACCAGGGCGCAGTTCGGCGATATCCGGTAGACCCCGGCATCGGCAAACGGGATATCGGCGGTGAGTAAATTTTTATCTTCTACTTTTGGGATCTGACGCAGAACCTGCGCCAATGGCCCGGGGGCCATTTTAGCGGCTCAACCGCTGCTGCGTGACAGGTCGGTCAGTTTGATCTCAGTCATTTGTTCCTCGATTATTTAGTAATGAGCCAGCATGTCAGCAAGTCAATCTGGACGATAGCTGAGATGCAGGGCGATGAAAAAAGTTGAACTCTGAACCTTTTGTATAAATATTCAGCACCTGCGAAAAGGGTGTCATTCCCGAGGGGGTAATCGGGAATCCAGATTTTAAAGCCATGGATCCCCGATAGAATCATTCGAGGATGACAATCTTTTTTACAAAATGATCTTGTAACATGATTTATAATTTGTCAGGGAGTTTCCAGACGACCCGGACATCTCCCTTGCGCAGAGTGTACTTGATTGCGTCGAACTGTTCCAGTAAAGCTTGCACCGCCTTGCGGGCGCTGCCGAGACTGTCGCGAAACTCGGCCAGCGTGAATTCCTTATCGCTGAATCTGTCGCGGAGTAAGGCGACCGCCTGCGTGTAGGTCTCTTGATGAAAATAATTTTCGTCATTTAATCGGACCAGCTTGCCGGTAGTAAAAAGATAACCGAACGCCGCTGTCGCTTCAGCTTCATTTAAGTGGAGCGGTTCGAGCATCTCGGTGCGGTTCTTGGCTAAAGGGCCAGCCTTGCAATAAGCCTGTTCGATGGCGTCGATCACCCTCTGCTGCTGCGGCGTTGGCTGCGGCCGGAAGCCGGGGAGGGCAGCGCTATCGCTCTGGACAACGATTTTCTGAGCATTTATTGCTTGCTCAAGCAGCCCGTCGAACCCTTTTTGCGAGAGGCTTTTTGGAAACACCCCTTTGAGTGTCGCCAGCGGGATCCCGGACAAAAGCGGGTTGTCGATATGGTAATCGCCGACGCGCGTAACAAGCGTGTGCTGCCAAAAGCGCAAGGTGCCGCTGTTGATCCATTGATCGCCGAGAAGAAAAATAGCCCCCTCAGCCACCAAACGGTCGAGATGATCCTGGATCCGTTCCCTCCCCAATCCGGACGCCTGTTCGAGTTCTTTAAAGCGCGGGGTGGTCAACTCACCGATCTTTTGCAGCAAAAAAGCCTGCTCGCCTGATTCGAGATCGGCCAGCGCCTGCATCACTTCATCCCGGAACCGGCGATGTTTGATCGGGCGGGGATCGATGATCTGACCGCCGCCGATGGTGGTCATCGGCGAGTAGGAGCGGATGATGAAACGATCCTGGCGGTGGGCAACCAGCGGTCGGTCGAGATGGATCTGGACCAGCGCACTTTCCCCCGGTTCCAGCTGGTCACGGTCGAGCAGGGCGATCAGGCCGACCACTCTGGCGGTCCCGAGGTAGAGGTGCACCGGGTCGCGGAACTTGAGCGGTCGCGGGGCGGTCGGCAAAAGAGTAAGTCGGGCGTCAAAGCGGGTCGTCTGTTCGAAGATTCCGGGTGTGCCGACGACACAACCGCGTTCGATCCTGCCCCGATCGAGATTGGCGAGATTGAGCGCGACTCTCTGCCCGGCCTTTGCCGATTCACTCTTTTTGCCGTGGACCTGAATCTCCCGGATGCGGACGGTTGTGGCGACCGGCAAGATCTGCAGAAGATCGCCGGTCTTGATCTCTCCGGAGAGGAGGGTCCCGGTGACCACGGTGCCGAAACCGGCGACACTGAAATGCCGGTCGACCGGGAGGCGGGCCGGGCCGTCGATATCGTGCGCCGGCAGGGTCTGCAAAACCGCTTCCATGGTGGCCATAAGTTCTTTCAGACCGGTTCCGGTGGTTGCCGAAACCCGGCAGACCGGTGCCTCTTCGAGAAACGTTCCAGATAACTCTTCGCGAATCTCTTCTTCGACCAGATCGAGCCAATCGTCATCTTCAGCCAGATCGCATTTGGTGAGCACCACAATCCCGCGCGGAATCTTGAGCAGATCGAGAATCTGCAGGTGTTCTTTGGTCTGGGGCATCACCCCTTCGCCGACATCGACCACCAGCAGCACCAGATCGATCCCGCCGACTCCGGCGAGCATGTTGTGGATGAATCGCTCATGGCCGGGGACATCGACGATCCCGGCCATGCGGCCGGACGGCAGGCGCAACGGGGCAAAACCGAGCTCGATGGAGATGCCGCGCTCCTGTTCCTGGCGCAAACGATCGGTTTCGACGCCGGTCAGGGCGCGAATCAGGCAGGTTTTGCCATGGTCAACATGTCCGGCGGTGCCGATGATGACCGGTGCGAGTTCAGACATTTAAAGCGCCTCTACTGCTGTGTCAATCAAGATCAAAGGCTTTTTTGGGCCGCAATGAGAATCGGATCAGATCGGACCGGTCAAAAGCCAGAAATTATGATTTTAATTCTGAAGCTGCCCGGAACAGATTGCAGATAGCATCGGCATCGACACTGTCGATCTGCTCTCGGTTCAGATATTTCTGCACGTATCGGGTATAGGCCTGTTTGCGTAAAAAGAGCTCGAACAGGTCTGCATCAATCTCCTTTTTGCTGCACATCTGACCGAGGGTCGTCAGTGCTGCAGAGAGGGTGATCGGCTGGCGATAAACCCGATCGCTGGCGGTGAGCGCTTCGAAGATATCGGCGATGGCGAGGATGCGGGCCTGCAGGGGGAGCTCCCCGGCCAAAAGCCCTTTCGGATAGCCGGTCCCGTTTATTTTTTCGTGATGGGCGCCGGCGATCAGTGCGACGTTTTTAAGGTGTTTCGGAAACGGCAGACTGGCGAGCATTCTCTGCGAAATCTGGACGTGGCTGTTGATCAGTTGTCGCTCCGCATCGGTTAAGGTTCCTTTTTTGACCGACAGGTTGTCGACTTCATTTTCGGTCAAAAGCGGTGCCGGTGCTTGTCCGTTGTGCGCGGGCAAAAGGATGCGGGCAATCTCCCTGATCCGTGTGATCGTCTCTTCCGGCAACCATTCGCCGCCGGTATTGCACTGCTGCAAAAAGCGGGCGATCGTCTCAAGTTCATCGGCGGCGGGCACACTCTGCTCAAAGGTGAGATCCGCTGTCTGATCGTCTCTTTTCAGGCGCTGAATCTCCCCCTCTTTACGCAGGAGTTCAAGCCGCAGTTCGACGAGCTGCATCCGGTCGATCGTCGATTCGAGTTTGGTCCGTTTGTCGATAATAAATTCCGGGGTGGTGATCTTGCCACAATCGTGCAGCCAGGCGGCCATCTCCAGTTCGTCGAGTTCATGCCGACTGAAATTGACCGATTTAAAGACCGGCCCTGTATCGGCATTGACCGCATTGGCCAGCGCCATGGTGATCTCCGGGACGCGGCGACAGTGACCACCGGTATGAGGTGATTTGTCGTCGATCGCCTTCGCGATCAGTCGAGTCAGAGACTGCAGGAGGGTTTCGAGGCCGTTGATCAGATCCTGCCGGTTTAAAGAGACCGCCGCCTGCGAGGCGAGGGATGCGACCAGACTCTCATCTTCACGGGAGAAGGGGACGACCTCGCCGGTCTGCGGATGAGTGGCGTTGATCAGTTGCAGAACGCCGATGATCTGCTGCTCGTGATCCTGCATCGGGACAGCCAGCAGAGAGTGTGAACGGTAGCCGGTGCTGGCATCAAAAGCGTGGGTACCGGCCAGATCGAACTCCCGATTGTTGTAGGCATCAGAGATATTGACGATGCAGTTTTGCAGTGCTGTGCGGGTGACCACCATCTGGTTGTTCGGCGTGCCGTCGTCTCGGTACAGGGGGATCGGCGGGAAGCTGACGGGAGTCGCGCTGCTTCCACCTCGATGCAGGTTGAGGGAGGTGGTGTGAACCAGGCGAAATTGTAACTGATCCCCTTCCAGAATATAGAGACTCCCCCCGTCGGCACCGGTTAACTCCTTGGCGCCAAGAAGAATCCGTTCGAGCAGGAGTGTGGGGTCACGCTCCAGAGAGAGCGCGGTGCCGATACTGTTGAGGCGCTCGATTTTGTGCAGTAGAAAACGGTTGCTGTTCTGTTCCATACTCTCTTTGCCTGTCAAATGTCTGCAAATGCTGCCGTGACCGCGGCAATCAGGAGCGGCTCTTCGTCCGGGCGAACTGTCCGCGGGTTCAGGCGCAGACTCTTCGCCTGAATCCGGCTGATAACCGGAAGCGGGCCGCTGCGCAGGCGCGCACAGAGCTGATCGACGGAGATCGCCCCGGGGGTGATGGCGACGGCATATCCGGCGAGTTCCGAGAGAGGGAGGGCACCACCGCCGACCGTCGACGGCTCTTCGACGATGTGGCATTCCATCTGGTCATCGAGGGCGGCGCGCAGTTGGGCAGCAATCTGCGTGCAGCGGTTTTTTGTCTCGGCAGCGGTAACAGAGAGCATCCGTAAGAGCGGAATCGCACTTTTGGCCCGAACCGGATCGAGATAGAGGCGCAGGGTCGCTTCGAGTGCGGCGAGGGTCATTTTGTCACAGCGCAGAGCACGGGCCATCGGGTGTTTGCGGATCCGTTCAACGGCCTCCTTGCGCCCGGCAATGATCCCGGTTTGAGGCCCGCCGAGGAGTTTATCGCCGCTGAAGGTGACAATATCGAGCCCTGCGGCAATCGTTTCGGCAACGGTCGGCTCGCGCGGCAGGCCGTACGGGGTCATATCAAACAACATCCCGCTGCCGAGATCTTCCATCACCGGCAGATTCTCTTCTCTGCCGAGCTCAGCCAGTCGGACACCGCTGACAGCTTCGCTGAAGCCGACGATCCGGTAATTACTGGTGTGAACCTTAAGGAGCAGGCCGGTCTCGGCGCAGATAGCAGAGGTGTAGTCTTCAAGATGGGTTTTATTGGTCGAGCCGACCTCACGCAGGGTGACGCCGCTTGCCGCCATCACCTCGGGGATCCGGAACGATCCGCCGATCTCGACCAGCTCCCCCCGGGAGACGATCGCTTCTTTACCGAAGGCGAGCGCGGCCAGGGAGAGCATCACTGCTCCGGCATTGTTGTTGACTACGGTTGCCGCTTCGGCGCCGGTCAGCTGGCAGATCAATTTGTCGACATGGCTGAAGCGGTTGCCGCGGGCTCCGGAATCGAGATCGAGCTCCAGGTTGCTGTAGGAGCGGGCAACGTCGGCAACAGCCGTAAGGGCAGCATCCGCCAGAGGGGCGCGACCGAGATTGGTGTGCAGCAGAGTGCCGGTGGCGTTGATGACCGGGCGCAGGTTCGGTGCGTTCAACCGCCGGGCGAGCTGGACGGCCTGATTGGCAATCGTATCGAGATCAGGGAGAGAGTGTGAGGGTTCGGCAGCGTTCAAAATGCGGATGCGGCACTCTTCGACAATTGTTTGTGCCGCTTCGAGCAGGATGGGGTAGGGGATCTGATCTTTTATGCTGGCCCATTGCGGTTGCTGCAGCAGTTTGTCAATCCCCGGAAGATCGCGTAATCGTCTGTTTGTGAGGGCCGGATTTTTCATCTGCACCTAAAAACACAGTTACCCTGCCTGAGACTGTTTATTGTTAAGAGCCGGGGCAGGTTGGGTTAATCTGGTCTGTCATCCAGCAGTCGCCGCATGGTGGTATTCACCTTCCCCGCCGCGACGGCCATAACGATCCCCTGTATGGCACTGATTTCGGCACTGCTGATCTCTTTATCCCTGGCGACGCCAAGGTAATATTCGACTCATGGATCGCAGCCGCACGCCATGCAGCGGTTAATCCGACGATGACCGTTGTCCGGCCGTCGAGGATGGATTCATCCCTGACCGCATCATAAAATTCACAATAAGCCTTGTGCTGTTTGGAAGCGAGCATCAGCGCACCTTTCGTTTCAGGTTTGTAAGGCTGAACCGTGTGAGCCTTTTGTAATAGTCCTTTTATGTCATTCCCGAACTGATTTTAATCGGGAATCCAGTTCTTTAACTGCTGAAAATGCTGGATCCTTTTGATAGAGGCATTTTTGGGATGATAATCATTTTACAAAAGCTCTCATATAACCATT
>JACUTX010000408.1 GCA_014859615.1 Desulfuromonadales bacterium
AAGAGGATCAAAAGCGGAATTTAAGGGTTAGGTCTTCAACCAAAGATTTAAATGCTTTTCTTAGCACCTTGGCGGCTTGAGTGAACGAAGAGAACGGGCGAGAGAAGCTTTAAGACCTTGTCTCACGCAAAGGGCGCGATATCATTGCGCCTAAATCACAATCGTTGCATCAGGCAAAAGCCGCTCCAGCTCCCGCTTTAACACTTCGCGCGCCTCACTCTCCCCATGTACAAGATGGATAATTTCAGGCTTGTGCCGAATCCGTTTAACGAAATCGAGTAGATTTTTCTGGTCAGCATGGGCTGAATAGCCCGAGATCGTATGAATCTGTGCACGGATACCGATCTTTTCTCCATCCAGGAAAACATACCCGCCTTGCGGTCCGTATTTTTGAATAGCGCGACCGGGGGTCGACTTTGCCTGATAACCGACAAACAGCAGATCCGTCCGGGGATCCGGAAGCAGCTCTTTGAGATAGTTAACAATCCGGCCACCGGCACACATTCCGCCAGCGGCAATGACAACAGCCGGGCGGGCGGTCTTGCGCAGATAATCGACGGCGTAAAGATGGGCCTCATGCGTATCGATGGTGGTGATCTGCTCGAAGCCGAGAGGATGACGTCCGGACCGCACTCTCTTTTTCGCCTCGGCATCCCAATAATCTTGCAATTTACGATAGAGACCGGTTAACCGACTCGCCAGAGGGGAATCGACAATAATCTCCAGCTCACTCCAGGGGAGCTTTTTTGCGGCAAACTCTTTGCGGTTTTTAAAAATAATCTCTTCGAGTTCGTACAGCAGCTCTTGAGTGCGACCGAGGGAAAAAGCCGGGATCAGAACCACGCCACGATCTTGCAGCGCCTTCTCTATGATCGCTTTCAGGGTCTGGCGGCGGATCTTGCGATCGGCATGCAGGCGGTCACCGTAGGTGCTTTCAAGAACAAGGCGATCAGCCCGGTAAGGGGATTTTGGCGCCGGAAGAAGTGGCGTGTACGGCGCGCCAAGATCCCCCGAGAAGACGATAATCTCTTCTCCTGTTGCAGAGCGGATGCGCGCTTCCAGATAAGCCGAACCGAGAATGTGCCCAGCCGTTTTTAAACGAACCGCCAGCTGGATTGAAGATTCGTCAACAATCTCATGCCACACATTGTAAGAGAGCGGTCGGATCTGTCTCTGCAGTTGACGAAGAAATTTTCGAATCAACCCCTGATTGCGCGTCACGCCGATCTTTAA
>JACUTX010000140.1 GCA_014859615.1 Desulfuromonadales bacterium
TCGATACCGCCAACGAGGTGGAGTACTACAACAGCGGCGGCATTCTCAATTATGTTCTGTACAATATGATGCACGGTTGAGGTCTCTTGGTTGCAGGCTACAAAAACACCCCCGGACCTCGGTTCGGGGGTGTTTGTTTGTGTTGTGCGAAACGGGTCAATCGGCATGAAACAGGTAGCGCCGGAAGGTTAACGCGGGGAGGCGGTGCACAGCATGCGCCAACCCCATCATCACGATGAGGGCAAACAGAAACCGACCGATAAGCAGGCCAAAGTAGTGGCCGCCAAATGCCATCACAAACAGGGTGTCTTCGATCAAGCTGTGGCACAGAGACATGAAGCAGAGGGAGAGGAAAATCTCCTTGTCCGGCAGGTTACCGGAGCGCGCCTCTTTGATAATCAGTGCCCCGCCGTAGGAGAGCCCGAGCAAGGTTCCGGCCATGGTCATGGCGGTCGCCTGTTCGCCGATCCCCATCAGACGTAAAAAAGGGGAGAGGAGTCTGGAGATAAACCCAGTGATCTTCAACAGATCAAAAAGATTCAGCACAAACAGCAGCACGAGGATAATCCAGAAGATGGAGATCAGGGTTCGGATGCTGCCAATCGCCCAGGGGAGCCACTCCTGCGCCGGTGGACTGACCGTCAAAAAGACGACCTGAGCTGTCTGCTGGAATTCGGGCAGACCGGAATAGAGAGTGGTCAGCAGCATGCCGTAAACAAGGGCACCGATCAGACGCAGACCGCAAGTAAAGCAGATGCCGGCCCCGGCTTTTTGCGCAACCCGCAGTTCGATCGGCAGGGAGTGGGCGATAAGGATCATCGAACCGAGGACCGTCGCCTGGGCGATGGTCAACGGGTGTTCCGGCAGCAGAGTGAGGAGTGCGGCGGCCCCGGCGTAGATATTGACCACCATGGCGGTGACCCAGACAAAACCGATCTCCCCCGGCAGTCCGACCCACTGCATCACCGGCCTGATGGCGTTGCCGACCATTTCAATGATTCCGAACTCGACTGCCAGCTTCACCAGGATCATGACCGGAACCATTATTTTGAGGAGCTCCCAGTAGAGCAGGAGGGTGTCGCGCAGCAGTTTTTTGAGTTTGGCGGTGAAGGTATGCATCATGAACCTCGATTACAATAACTGCGGGTCAGAATAGGCGCGATGGGAGAAAATTTGTAGCAAAATAGTGTGCGAAATGAAGATTGATCAGTCTCGATGATCTGTTTCAACGGAATTCGATCTTGTAGGAGAGATCAGCGCCGCTGATCGAGCCGAATTGCGATTGAATCTCCCAATGTTTATCGATCTGATAGCGCAATTTGGCAACACTCTCCGGAGTGAAGAGTGACTGGCTGAAGCTGAGATAAAGCTCCGGGGTGAGATACTTCCCCGCGGCGATGACCGACCCTTCGACCCCGTCGCTGCCGCTCGATTCAACTTCAAGAACGTCGATGCCGAGCTGTCGCTTTAACTTTTCCTGCAAAGCTGCCGATTCTCCCCTCGACAAGAGCGCGCTGGCGGCCAGCATCAACGTATCATTCTGCCCGCCACCTGTCCCGAGGGGGCGACCGAGAACGATGTAGGAGAGGATCTCGGTGTCGGGTAGAGACGGATCGGAGACCAGCTTGACCAGCGGCTTTCGTGGTGTTCCGGTTACATGGACCCCCGCCTTGACCTCCCCGACGGTACGCTGGGCAAGAACGTCGAGCGTTGGATCCTGCAGCGCACCGCCACTGAAAATCGCCCGTCCGCGTGTAATCGGCAGTTTCAGTCCGTAGGTCGCATAGTGTCCCTGGGCGACCCGGATCTCCCCCTGGCCGATAAAAGCGCCACGTCGATCAGTGGCGATGATAACGTCCCCTTCAAGACGCGCATCGAGCCCCCTGGCGTCAACAACGACATACTCGCCGAGCCTGAGTTTGAGATTGACATCAAGTTTTTTGAAAATAGGCGTGGTCGATGGTTCTGTCGCACCGATTATAACGACATCGTCACTCGGTTCGATCATGGCGTTTTTGGGAACTTCGTTCACCAGCAGGGTCGGAATCAGAAGATCCCCCCGGAGCTTGAAAATTCCTGCCGTGCCGCTTAATTGCAGATCGGGGGTCGCCTCCAGTGTGACCTCCGGGAGGTGCAGCAGTTGGACATTCTTTCCTTTTAAATTGAGCTGCCAACTTTTCGGTTTCCACCCCGACAGTTGCAACTCTCCGTCTCCCTGAAGCTCCCCTTTTCCGGATTGAAGCTGTAACCGCTTTAGTTCCAGAAGCGAATCATTGAATGTGGCGTCGAGCTCAAATTTACGCAGTTTCAGTCCGAGAGACGGGATGTCGGCACTCGCTTCGCGCAGTGAAAAATTGCCGAAGAAAAGAGGTCTCTTCCAGGTTCCGGCCAGACGAAGATCCCCCTGCATCACGCCAAAGGTTTCGTTGGTCACTCCGGGCAGCAGCAGCGCCAGAAGGCCGAGTTCATGAAGTTCGAAATGTGCTTTGGCGTGCAGCGGTGCGGTCAGGCTGCTTAAGTCTGTCGGCAGGCGAAACTCTCCCGTGATACCTCCTTCTTCTGTCAAAAGCGTAAGGTTGCCGGTGACTGCAGCGGTCTCCCACTTTCCGGTGAGTTCGACCTGACGCAGCGGGAGCGTGATGATCCCGTCTCTTTCCTGCCACTGCAATGACCCGGCGTCGACCGTGGTTTTTCCGTCCATAAGCAGAGGCACCCCTTTTTGCCAGCTGCCGTTCAGATCTCCCTGCCAGCCCCCTTTAAGAGCGAGACCGCGCGGCAACCAGGGGGTGAGTTGTTGCAGGTCGATGGCGTCCCAGTCAACCGTCAGAGCCCCTTGCTCCGGGAGTGTCATCCTCCCTGTTTCCGTCGATTGCAAAGTGAGGTTCAACCCGCCACCTGACGCCAGATTCAGTTCAGCGGTTGCGTCGAGTCCGTCACCTCCCCAATCGAGGCTGGCATGGCTGGGATTAAGAACAAGTTTTTCACCGGAAAACTGAAGAGTCGGTGCTGACAGAGCCTCGGCCGACAGTTGTATCGACCCGTCAGCAAATGCCTGAAACTGCAACGCGCCGCTGATTTCTCCTTCTACAGAGAGCTCTCTGAGCCAGGGGTTGAGATACTCCAGGGAGAGGTTATCCCAATCTGCCTGCAGTGTACCGGTCCGTGGCCGGGGTAAAATATCGGCACTGACGCTGATTGTCCCCCCCTGTTCGTCGTTCAGTTGCAGTCTGGAGAGGGAAAAATGCTCAGAACTGAGGGTGATCCGGGTTGGTGCCGCCATCTCCCAGTCGCCGATCGATTTTTCATCTCCGGCAAGGGTGAGAATCTGAGCGGACCACTCTTTATTCTCCCAGCTGCCGGAAGCGGTGGTGGTGGCGCTCCCGGTTGGCCACACCAGGCGCAGATTGAGCTCGTGCGCTCCGATCTGTCCGCTGCCGCGAAGGGTCAGTTCATCGACTCTCCCCTGCGGCAGAGAGAGTCCGGCCAGAAAGAGGTCGAGATGGCTGCCGGTGAGCGGGCCGGAAGAATCGAGGCGAAAATGTCCCGCATCGGCCTGAATCGTATCGAAGCGGATATTCTTCAACTCGCCCTGCGCCGCATAAAGCCACTCTCTGTTCCGATGCGCCAGCCAGCCGTCACCGACGACGCTCCCCTGCCACTCTTTCCCGAGGGTGCCGAGATCGGCGATTTCAATCTGCAGATTGATCCGTCGACTGAGGCGTCCTCCCCCCTTGATCCGCAGACCGTCGCCGCGCAGATCGAGCGCTGTGATCTGTAGCTCCTCCTCTTCCCAGCGCCCAGCGATCTCTCCTTCCAGCGGACGGTTCTGTAATCGACTCGGTCCGAGGGTCGCCTCCCACTCTGCCGAGAGCTCGCCCGCCGGTGAGAACTGCAGGCCGCCGCGGGCCGAAAGCTGCAACTCGGAGTCCATCCCGGCGACAACTGCTGCCAGGTTGATCTTTTTCGCCTGCAGATCGCCAGTCAGTCGAAAACCGTCCTGCCAGTCGAGAGTCAGTATACCGTTCAGCTCTCCCTGAAGCCAATCAGCCTGAAGGGCTGAGAGCTGCAAACCTTGCCAATCGCCATTTACGGTTGTGGCGATTTTCCCCTGTTCGAGTCCGGGGTGAAAGCTGGTCAAATCGACCGTTCCGGCATATCCGTCAACCGTCAGTTCGGCCACGACCGTACCGCTCAGATCGGTCGGCCAGCCAGCCTCTGGTTCAAGGTCAAGATGGGTCAGCTGCAGATCTCCCGCGAGACGAAACGCATCGCGCCAATCGATTAGCAGACTGCCGGTCACCAGATCGGGTCGATCGCTGCGCTTGATCGCCAGCTCTGCCAGATTCACACCGGAGAGCGTCAGGGCCGCTTCAGCCTTCAGGTCGAGGCGCTCTGATGTTTTGGCCAGAGCCGTCACCGCAAGCGGACCGTGAAAATGATTATCGAGGCTGGTGACGATATGCAGAGTGTCCCAATCGGCCAGAAACCGGGAGCCGCGCCAGAAAAGATCCGCTTTGAGCTGCTGCCCGGAGAGGTTGAGGTGAATCGAGCCGTCCACCTCGCCACAGACAAGACGCAGGTGGAGTTGTTCGCCGATCAAAAGACCGTCGGTCAGCGAGAAGCTCCCCCGCAGATCAGCGAGCGTCTGTGGGTCGGCCGAATCTTGAAGAAAACTGATTTCGTCGACGACCAGCTTGCCGATCGTTACTTGTGAATTGAGCAGCCAACCGGGGAGAAGCGGCCAGAAGAGATCCGCCAGCTCTTTTGGCGGGCGTTTTTCTGCCGGAATTGTCTCATCTGCAGCAGAGAAGATGATCCGGGTCGCTCCGATCTCCAGCCGGTCGATCGCAATCTCTGCGCGCCAGAGTGCCCGTGGTGTCCAGCTGTAGAGAGCCCGGTCGGTGATTATCTCGCCATTGGGCCAGGCGACCCGCAGGTCGGTCAACTCCAGTCCGGCCCAGATCGATCCTTTTACCTCAGCGGATATCTCCATCGCGTCGAGGCTGTCGGCCCGATTGAGCAGCCACCTGGCTCCGGAGTTTGATCCGAGCAGCCACCCCCCCGCTGTCGCCAGAAGAACCAGCACGGCGATCAGCAGAGCACCGGTCAATTTCAGTGTGCGTTTCACCATCCGACCCCCAGACCGATATGCACCCGATACCGCTCTTTTTCGGCATTGAGGGTTCGGGCCAGATCGATGCGGGCCGGGCCGACCGGGGTGAAGTAGCGCAGGCCGAACCCGGCCGCCTTGGCCAGCTCGTAATCGGAAAACGTGTTAAAGGCGTTCCCCGCGTCATAAAATGCGGCAACTCCCCAGTTTTCGAGGAAACGTTTTTCGAGCTCGATGCTCCCGACCAACAGATGTTTGCCGCCGATAACATTCCCCTGCAGATCCTCGGGGCCAAGAGATTGGTAGGCGTAGCCACGTACACTGCGGTCGCCTCCGGCAAAAAATCGCAACGATGCAGGTAATTCGTCGAAATCGTTCTGTTGCAGGGACGCTGCCGCACTGCCGCGCACGAGCAGATAGGTCTGCCAGGGGATCGGGATGATCCAGTTGATGTTCCCCAGTGCTTGCTGAACAGAGATGTCAGAGCCGAGGGTTTCCGATGCGCCACGCACTTCCATCGAGAGACGGTACCCTTGTTTTGGCCGAACCGGATTGTCCAGTCTCGACAAGGTGAAGCGCAGACCCGGCATCACTGTTCGGGCGCTGTTTTTTTCATTACCGATGGTAGAGGTCTCCTGCTGCAGGCGAACATAAACCGATGCGACCTTCCCCTCTTTGAGACCATAGAGCTGCTCAGCTTCGATAAAATAATAGGTGGTCTCGTAAGTGTCGATATCTTCGGACTGGTAACCGCCGTGCAGCGCCAGCTTGGTGTCGATATTTCGGTAACCGGGGAAAACATAAGTGCCGAGCAGATTCTTTTTGTATTCGGCAATCAGCAGATCGGTATTAAATTCGTGGCCGAGCTGCCAGAGGTTGACATCCTGATAACGCACAAAGGCGCGGGCCCCGGTATCCGTACCGTAGCCGATGCCGGGGCGCAGACGCATTCGTGGTTTCGAATCGAGACGAATCACGACGGGGATCAGCTCATTTTGTTCCTCCTCGCGCAATGGAGTGATAATGATGTTTTTGAATCGATCGCTATCGAGAAACTGCTGCTGGGTCTTCCCCAGAACAGTGAAGGAGAAAGGGTCGCCGCGTCGGGCGGTAATGTAACGACGCAAAAAGCGCTCGGGATAGTCATCGCCGCCATCAAGACCAATCTCGCCAAAGTGAAACAGGGGGCCGGTATCGAGTCTCAGATTGAGAACGGCGCTCTTCTCTGCCAGGTTAACTTCAATAGAGTGATGGCTGTAAGTTGCGTCGAGGTAGCCGAGATCCGTCGCCAGAGCCAGCAGTTCGGCTTTCGCTTCTTCATACGGAGCATGCCGCAGGATATCGCCCGGTGCCAGAGGGAAGCGGGCGACCCTCTCCTGAAGTTCCTGGTGGTTGGCGCCGACAACTTCGAGATGGCGGGTGGCGATCCGTATCGGGTCGCCTGAATCGATTATCACATAAACAGTCAAAGGCGTTACATTACGGTCGGTGCGGGTTTCGATTTTCGCTGAATAATATCCGAACGGTTCGAGCGCACGGGCGACTCTCTTCGGGATCGTGCGGATATAACGATTCAGCCAGAGGTTATTCACTTCACCGTTGCGGATCAGCCCGACCGGTGGTCGCAACGCCTCGGTCACGTTGTCGAGAACTTCGTCAAAGACGCCTGATATCTCGATCCGGGGGGAGAGATCAGCCGCCGTTGCAGAGGTCATCGCAAGCGAAAGAACCAACAGGAGCAGCAGAGCAATGTAAAAGAAAATTTTCATGATCCTCTTTGTTTATTGCGTTAAAGGATACCTCAAGTTGCGTACAAATCAGGCTATTATTCAGCAATTAACGCAAATCGCACGGCATATCGACGGCTGCATTAAAATTACACCCTGTTTATT